>NZ_JAKSYK010000040.1:0-958 GCF_022829425.1 Methylobacterium sp. J-072
GCCATCCGGACGCGCAGCGCACAGAAGCGAGCCCGCAGCCGGCCTTTGGTGCCGCGCCGCCAGGTCACCAATCGGCCGCTCATGTCTGCCAGGATCGTCTCCGCCGCGATCGAGACCTGATCCGGCACATGACGCTTGCGCGGCCGCCCCCGCCCCGCGACGGGGAAGATCATCGTCACGTCGGCCGGGTAGACCTTGTTGCGTCCTGAGATCCCGACAGCCCAACTCAGGCCACGCGCGCTCAGGGCTTGCCGGAACGGGGCGGACCCATACCCTGCATCGGCCAGCACGCAGCCGAAGCGCACGCCAGCCTCCCGAACCCGGTCGATCTCCGCAACCGCGATCTCCAGTTTGGTGCGGGCCGCGCGTAGGCCATCGGGTACGCCGGCCGATACCATCCGATCCGGGTCGCCCGTCCAGGTCTCGGGCAGGAACAGCGCCAAGCCGACTGCTACGGGCACTTCGCCACGCGCCAACGTGAGCGACACCAGTGTCTGGCAGTTGGCGGTCTTGCCCAGCGTCGTGGCGTATTGCGGTGCGACCCCAACCGAGCGGTTGCCCTTCTTCGGCAGAGCGATGTCGTCGATGACCAAGATCGCATCCGCACCACCGACGAGGCGATCGGCCTCGCCGAGAAGAGCCCGCTGAAGCGGAGCCTCATCCCAGATCCCGGCGGCGATGAAGTGGTGCAGCCGATCATAGGGCACACCCTCGGCCCGCGCCGCCATCGGCTGGACGCTCTTGCGGTCACCCAAGCCGATCAGACCGCTCACGTAGAGCGGGCACATAGCCCGACGCGCCGGATGCGACAGTCCCGCAAGGAACGGCTGCAGCCACCGGTCCAGATCCTCACGCCATCCGCCAGCACCTGACATCGCGAGCACCCACGCTCATGGCCGTGGCAGGCGAATCCGCAAAAACCTCCAGCGTTCCCTCAATCTGCCAAAGTAGTGCTAGG
>NZ_JAKSYK010000043.1:0-498 GCF_022829425.1 Methylobacterium sp. J-072
TTCATTTGGCGAGTCCTTTAATCGTTCGAATGGTATTTGATATTATCTTTCGCGATCAGTCTAATCAAAAAATGGAACTGACTGACACAATGCCGATGCTGTTTTGCTTCTGCTGCTTTAGTTCCTGGGACGTCCTCTTCCACACATCACGTACGGGGGCGGGGTGACCCAACCGGAAGCCCCCCAGCACTCAAGTGGGCGCCCTTCACTTCAAGGCTTGATGTCCCCGCCGGGCCAGGCCGATCGGGCTAGGGATGCGAAGGTCAACCTGGTTATAACATCTTCTGCGGCAAATGGCGTTGAAGAGGACCAGTCCCACACCCGCCTGCCGCATACCCCTGCCCGAAGGCCGAGTGCAGCTCGATCTTAGTACGTGGCTAACTTGTAGTTCAGGCCGGCGCGGACCACGGCGAACTCGTCGTCGCGGCGACCGATCGGGCTGGAATAGGCCGGGGCGAGGTTGGCGGCGTTGACGAGCAGGACGCCCTGGTTGCGGGT
>NZ_JAKSYK010000058.1:0-46934 GCF_022829425.1 Methylobacterium sp. J-072
CGCCGCAGCGCTGGACGCGGTCGGGGTCCTCGACGAAATCGCCTTCGGCAAGGGCTACGGCGAGGAGAACGACTGGTGCATGCGCGCCCGCAAGGCCGGGTTCTCCAACCTGCTGGCCGAGGACGTGTACGTCTACCATGCCGGCCAGATCTCGTTCGGGCTCGACCCGGGCGGCGAGTACGACCAGGGTCAGGCGGCATTGCTGGCCAAGCACCCGGACTACCCGGCGTTGGTCGGCCAGTTCGTCCAGGCGGATCCCGGTCGGCGCGGCCGGGCGCGGCTCGACCTGCATCGGCTCGCCCGGCACTTCCGCGGCCGGGCTTTGCTGTTCGTGACCCATAGCTGGGGCGGGGGCATCCAGCGGCACATCGACGACATGATCGCCCGGCTCAAAGCCGAGGGCACGGCCGTGGTGCTGCTCTCGGTCGACCGGGCCCGGAACATCCAGGTCAACGTCTCGTATCGCAGCCGCGAGTTCGTGTACCTGCCGAGCCTGGACAGCCTGTACCTGCCCCGCGACGCCGACGCGGTGGCCGCGTTCGTGGAGCAGCTGGCGCCGCTCCTGATCCACGTGCACTCGCTGGCGGGGCTGCGCTGGAACGCGGCCCGCGCGCTGATGGACCTCGTATCCGGCTCGGGGCGGCCCTATGCCTGGACGCTGCACGACTTCTCGCCGGTCTGCCACCGCAATCACCTGGTGATGCCGGATGGGCGCTATTGCGGCCTGGCGCCGGTGCCGGTTTGCCGGGACTGCCTGGCCTCGGACGCGGACGGCTACGAGGAGCCGGACCCGGAGGAGCGCCGGGCGACGTTCGGGCGGTTCCTGGCCGGGGCGGCGCGGGTGTTCGCGCCGTCCGCCGACACGGCGGGGCGGATCGGCGGGGTGTATCCGGATCTGGCGATCACAGTACGGCCGCACGTCGAGCACGACCGGAGCGTGCGCTCCACCGCCCTGCGCCGGCCGGGCCGGGTGCGCCGGATCGCGGTGCTCGGCGCGATCAGCGCGACCAAGGGCGGCCTGTTCCTGCAGGCGCTGGCCACCGATGCCCAGGACCGCAAGCTGCCGCTGCGGTTCGCGATCGTGGGCTACACCGATCCCGCGCTCACGGGCGGCCTGGAGCGGGCCGGGGTGAGCCAGACCGGGCGCTACACCGGCGACGACGAGGCCCTCGACCTCGTTGGGCGGACTTCCGCCGACCTCGTCCTGCTGCCGGCGATCTGGCCCGAGACCTACTCCTACGCCCTGACGCTGGGATTGCGGACAGGCCTGCCGGTAGTCGCCTTCGACCTAGGCGCCCAGGGCGACCGGCTGCGGGCCTACCCGAACGGCCACGTCCTGCCCTACGCCCTGGCCAACGACCCGGCCGCCTTCAACGACCGGCTGCTGGCGATCGACATCTCGGCCGCCGGGGAACTCTCGGTGCCGATCCAGGCGGCCGAATACGACGACCTGATGCGCGACTACTACGTCCTGGACCTGAATCCGGCCGGGGCGCAAAACCCACTCGACGAGGACGCCGCATGATCTCCGTCAACGAGGACATGAAGCAGGAGATGCTCCGGCGCGGCATCTCGGTGCTGCATCCGGCCCCGTTCGGCCTACCGGAGGACTGCACCTTCGAGCCGCCGTGCAGCATCAAGTGGATGGGGATCGATTACTGCCTCACCATGGGGGCGTTCTCGTACGCGGTGAGCGGCTATTATTTCGGCGCCGACATCGCCCGCTACTGCTCGATCGGCGAGAGCGTCCAGGTCGGGCGCGGCAGCCATCCGGTCCATTGCGGCTCGACCTCGCCGCTGTTCTACACGCACCATTCGGCGGTGTTCGACCGACTCGATCCCCGCGCCGAGGATTACGAGATCTGCGGCCCCTATCTGTGGCCCAAGCGCGTGCGCATCGGCAACGATGTCTATATCGGCCACGGCGCCTTCCTGATGCCCGACATCACCATCGGCGACGGGGCGATCATCGGCGCCATGGCGGTGGTGACCAAGGACGTGCCGCCCTACGCGATCGTCGCCGGCAGCCCGGCCCGGGTCGTGAAGATGCGCTTTCCGGACACGCTGATCGAGCGCTACCTGGCGGTGCGCTGGTGGCGCTACGCCTTCTGGGACCTGCGCCAGTGCTCGATCACCGACCCGGAAAAATTCCTCGACGCGGTGGAAGAGCGGATCGCCGGCGGGATGCAGGAATACCGCCCGGACCTGATCCCGATCCAGTCGCTGATCCCGGGCGCCTGAGGCTCACGCTTCCGCGTCGGCGAACCGCGCGAACGCCGCCACCAGCGCGTCGGCGGCCGGCCCGCTCAGATCGCTGAAGCAGAGCCCGTCGCCGACGAACACGGTCCACACCCCGTCATAGGTCGCTTCCTTGCGGATCCGCATGGCCACCCTCTGGCATTGATCTGGATCAACGGTCGGGAACGGGGGGCGTTGCTTTGGCGGGTTTGAATTAAAATCGCGTTGCGAACATGCCGGATGACGGGAGCAATCTGTTCGTCCGTAGGTATCCTGTTTGGATCGGCACTTTGAGGCGTCATTCGGCTTTATCTATACCGACATGAAAAATCTGACGTCCTGTCGCCGGGTTGCCGTGCATCAGGAAGCCCTCCCCGGCTGATCGGCTCAGAACGGATCCGGCCGAGAGCTTGCTGTAGGCCCCTAAGCTTACTTTCGGCAGGATCGAGGCGCCCGTACCTAGGAATGCGGCCGTCCCACATACCGCGTGTCCGCATAGTCGCGCGCCTGGTGATAAGACGACGGACGCGTCGAGCCGGGCATCGTGACCAATTACCCCTTGCGCGTTCAGCAGCACGTTTGCGCCTACTTGCGCATAGGGGCCAACGAAAACCCCTGGATAGATGATCGCGCCGTCTCCGATCATCGCCGAACGAGCGATGTAGGCCATCGGGTGGACAATGCGCGCCAGAGTAAGGCCCAAGCGGACAATCTCAGCATACACTTTGTGTCGGATTGTTGGGTCGCCCGTGCAGATAATGAACTGCTTCGCCTCTTTGTCTGAGACGGATGCAATATCCGCGTGAACAGTAAATGAACCTCCGCAGACAGCCGTAAGGTCCGGGGCTCGCATCGGCCCGGGGGAAACCACGTCTGTGACTTGGAGTTTGCGTCCACTCTTTTCGATATTGAGGTCCAACAGGAAGGTAGCGACCTCGACAGCAAGACTGCCCCCACCGCACAAGACAAGCCCACAGGTCATAAATCCTCTCTATGGTGCTTCACGGCTAACATGGTGCGCTGAATTATGGTGCTCCAAGTTCAGTCAGCGCACGCCGCAGGGCCGCGCAGACGGCAGTGACATCGGCCTGGGTCAGGGCTTCGAAGGTCGGCAGGTTGAGCCCGCGGGCCGACCAAGTTTCAGCAACCGGATAGCGAATATTCTCATAATAAGGCGGCTGGTCATGCATCGGGTGGAAGACCGGCCGGCTATCAATTCCCTCGGCCAGAAGCGCGGCCATCACGGCATCCCGCTCGCGAGCGGCTCCCTCGGTCAGCAACACGGTGATGAGCCAAGGTACTGGCACCGCCCAGGATTCCGCACCCAGCAAGCGCAGGCCGTTGATTCCGGCGAGGCGCTCCGCGTACCAGGTAGCGATTTGCCGCCGCGCCGTGAGGATTTCTTCGACCCGTTCCAATTGGGCAAGACCGATCGCAGCGGCGATGTTCGTCATCCGGTAGTTGAAGCCCACCACCGGATGAATGTAGCGGCGCTGCGGATCAACGCCCTGACCGCGATAGAGGCGCAGGCGGGCAGCTAGCGCTGCGTCGTCCGTCACCACCATGCCTCCCTCGCCGGTGGTGATAATCTTGTTCCCGTAGAAGCTGAAGGCGGCACAGGCTCCCAGCGATCCGACCGGGCGCCCTCGATAGCTCGCCCCATGCGCCTCTGCTGCATCTTCGACCACGATGAGATTATGGCGTTCGGCGAGATCTAGGATCGGGTCCATGTCGGCTGGGTGGCCGTAGAGATGGACTGGCAGGATGGCTCTGGTGCGCGAAGTGATCCGGGCTGCGATTTGATCCGGATCGACGTTAAGGGTCTCCGGCTCGGAATCGACGAAGACCGGTTTGGCGCCGCAATAGGTCACCGCGTTCACCGATGCGATGTAGGTAAGATCCGGCACGATCACCTCGTCGCCAGGACCGATGCCGAGGGCCGTAAGAGCCAAGTGGAGTGCGGCGGTACCGTTGTTGACCGCTACTGCGTGAGAAACACCACAGAAACGGGCGAAAGCAGCCTCGAAGGCATCGAGGTAGCGTCCGTTGGACGAGATCCAGGTGCTGTCGAGGCATTCGAGCACGTAGGCGCGCTCGTTCCCGGCAAGGCTCGGGGCAGCCACGGGGAGGAGGGGGCGGGGCGTCATGGTCAGACAGTCGGCCCCGTGGCGAGCAATGTCTCATCCGCCTCGCTCAGCGGCCGACCGGCGGCTTTGCGGTAGAGAATGCCAAACCGGCGTGCCACCGACTCCCAAGTGTGCCGTGCAACGACATCCCGCCCGCGGGCGGCAAGTTGGTTACGCAGCGGCGCATCCGACCATAGCTTGAAGATTGCGCTGGCTATATCGCCGCCGCTGTCGGGATCGAACAGAAGCGCGCCGCCTGCCGTCTGCGACGGAAGCGACGTGACGTTGGAGCAGGCCACAGGGCAACCGATCGTAAAGGCTTCCCAGATCGGAGCGCTGGCGGCCTCGAACTTCGTCGGCACAAGGACGCCGCGCGCAAGATGATAGAGCAACACTAGATCACGTTGGGCAATGTAACCGGCCCACCGAATGCAATCGGTCACATTCAGTTCTGCTGCTCGCTCGAGCACGCGCAGCGAAAATGGTGTGAACGCCCCAGTAAAGACTATAAGGGGCGCCTCGAAGCCTTGAGCGCGCAGCAACGCAGCAGCCTCCACCAAGCGGATGTGGTTCTTGTGCTCCCAGCCGGCCGCCGGATAGAGTAGGAATCCGCCTGGCTGGAGTTGCAAACGATCGCAGATCGTCCGCACTTCGATCGGTGTCGGCGGCGCTCGATCGGCGGCAGGCGGCGCGAACGGAATGATGGGCATCTTTTCGACTGGCACGCCGTACTGCCGCTGGATATCCTCGGCAATCCAGCGTGAGGCCACGGGAACGATCGTCGCCGCAGCGCAAAAGTACTGATATATCACCTCGCGTTGCTCAAGATCTTCTTCGGAGAAGAACTGTGGTAGGTGAAGATGCTGGAGATCGTGCGGATGGTAGAGGAACGGCAGGTCGGCATCGATCGCGAATTGTGACACTGCGTGCACCACGGCCACGCCTGCGGCTCGGAGCGGCCCCGTTGCGTCGTGAAATCGTATCCGGAGTTTCGTGCTCTCATCCTGAAAATTGAACTTCCGCTTGGCCAACGGCGTGCCGGCCAGCCTGAACTCGCGCTCGCGCACCGGCTGGGAGGCAATGTCCAGCGGCAGCAGAGCGCAATGGTCCGGCATGATGGCACGTAGGTCGCCACCTGCCTCCGCGTTCACAATAAGAGAGAAGCGAAAGTCATCCGCTGAGAGATGATGAAGATGTGTTACCAGACCGCGTGTGACTTCGGCCACGCCGCCGGCCGCTCCAAGAGAGGCACGCGCATCAATTGCGACATGAAGCGGTTCGGCCACGGCTCGAAGTCCCTCTGAGGAGCCCGCTCAATATTTCTGGGCTCTCACCTCATCGGACCAGAACCTTGCTTGGGGCTGTCTCACCAGGGGATGCGGCCGTACCGCTCGATGAGCATCGTGTATTCTGCCTCACTCTGTTGCTTAAGAACCGGATCGACTGCGATCCGGGCTGTGCCGGAGCGGGAATGCACCAAGCGGATGACCAGCGGAGCCAACATCGTGTGCCGCTGAACTTCTATCTTGTCCCCCCCAAAGCGCACGACATTGGCAAGCCAAGGGCGCACCTGTTCCGCCAGCGCGAGGCTATTCGGCGCCATCGCATCGACGAGATGGCAGCGCTTGATGCCGCTTTCGCCCAGTCGGCCGAGCCACTCATTGTCGAGATGCCAGCGCATGGCCGGATCGAAGCGTCCGACCCGCCGGAGGGTGTCGAATGGCATCATCCAGCCCGACGGAGTCGGAAAATCGTTGATGCGGACGATTTGGCCATGCTCGTCGACCTCGAGCTGAGTCGTCGAGACAAAGCCGCATCCATCTAGGACACCCAGGCTAAAGGCCAGGTATTGTGAATCCCAACGATCGTCGTCTTCGAGGAACGCAATGTAGTCGAAGCGGTCTCCCGCGGCATCAATTCCGGCATTCAGGGCGCCGACCTGCGAGGATGTATCACTTCGAGCCCAGACGACGTCGCTCCGCTCCGCGAGTCGGGGAGGGACGCTCGCACCTGCATCGATTCCGATGATGAAGGTCAGCGAGACTCGCCCCTCTGCAACGATCGTCTGAGCCAAGGCGCTCGCAATTGCGCGTTCCAGAAAATAGTCATTGGGACCGATCTGCTCCAGTCGGGACGGTATAATCACGCCGACTGGAATTTTCTTTGAGATCATTTCGGATCCAAACCGTAAAACTTTGCAGCACTTATATTGCGAAGATTCAATGAAAATATTGTCCACGACTCGTCGATAATATTAACAAACACAATGAAGCATTGTCTTGTAAACATCATGACATTAAATTAATTATCTATCGACGCCCGATGTTGAACAGGAGTATTTGCTCATCCGGAATGGCCGAACGCATTACGATGTATCGTCTTTTTCTGCCGGCCATGTCAACGCACGTCAAACTTGCCGTTAAAAACTTCGGCTCACGCAAGCCAAGATCTTGAATTTAACAGACCGGCGATTCTTCAGCGTAAAATAGCGCCTGAACGAACTGGTATATCGCCAGTTCGACGATCTTCGTCTGAGAACGTTTGATTATTTTCTTAATAAATTTTATTTTATAATAAATGATATTTGAAAAACTTTGGTCACACATTCAGAATACGCCCCAGACGATCGTTTCGTCACACTTCGCAAATTCAACCCCGTCATGAGGAATCTCGTCATTATGGAATTATCGTGACGTCCGCGCATCCTTGGTCGTATCCGTCAGCGATACCGCATGAGCACAGTCGATCGTTCTGAGACGCGGGTCGAATGTGACCGCCCGCAGCCTGCCCTGTTGCCGCACCGATCGCGTACTACTCTGCCGCCGCCAGCCGCCAATCCGCCACGGGGTCGCCGGCCATCCAGGCACCGAGATCAATCCGAGCGCGGTCGGTGAGCGCCCGCCGCTTCAGCACGGCCTTTTCCGGGCCGCGCAGGCGGCGGCCGGTCTCGTTGCGGGGGGCCTGGGCCAGGGGCGGGAACAGGCCGAAATTGACGTTCATCGGCTGGAACGAGCGCGGGGCGTTGGCCTCGCCGTCGGCCGCGACGTGACCGCCGGTGATGTGCGCGATGAGGGCACCCAGCGCCGTGGTCTGGGGCAGGGGAGCGAGCGGCCGGCCCGCCGCCTCGGCCACGGAAAAACGGCCGGCCATCAGCCCGACCGCGGCGCTCTCGACATAGCCCTCGCAGCCGGTGATCTGGCCGGCGAAGCGCAAGGCGGGCCGGGCCTTCAGCCGGAGGGTGGCGTCCAGCAGCCGCGGGCTGTCGAGATAGGTGTTGCGGTGCAGGCCGCCGAGCCGCGCGAACTCGGCCCGCTCCAGGCCCGGAATCGTGCGGAAGATCCGGACCTGCTCGGCATAGGTCAGCTTCGTCTGGAAGCCGACCATGTTGTAGAGGGTGCCCAGCGCGTTGTCCTGGCGCAGCTGCACGATCGCGCAGGCTTTAACCTGCGGGTCGCGCGGGTTGGTGAGGCCCACGGGCTTCATCGGGCCGTGCCGCAGGGTCTCGGGGCCGCGCTCGGCCATCACCTCGATCGGCAGGCAGCCGTCGAAATACGGCGTGCCCTCCCATTGCTTGAACCCGATCTTCTCGCCCGCCACGAGGGCGGCCACGAAGGCGTCGTACTGCGCCCGGTCCATCGGGCAGTTGAGATAGTCGGCCCCCGTGCCGCCGGGGCCGGGCTTGTCGTAGCGGGACTGGAACCACGCCACGTCCATGTCGATCGAGTCGCGATGGACGATCGGCGCGATGGCGTCGAAGAAGGCGAGGGACTCGGCGCCGGTGAGGGCCCGGATGCCCTCGGCCAGCGCCGGGGCGGTCAGCGGGCCGGTGGCGACGATGCAGGGCCCCCATTCCTCGGGGGGCAGGCCCTCGACTTCGCCGCGCACGATCGTGACGTTGGGGTGCTGCTCCAGGGTCCGGGTCACCGTGGCGGAAAAACCCTCGCGGTCCACCGCGAGGGCGCCGCCCGCCGGCACCTGGTTGGCGTCGGCGGCCCGCATGATCAGCGAGCTTAAGGCGCGCATCTCCTGGTGCAGCAGGCCGACGGCGTTGCTCTCAGGGTCGTCCGACCGGAACGAGTTCGAGCAGACGAGTTCGGCCAGGCCGTCGGTCTGGTGGGCCTCGGTGCCGCGCACAGGGCGCATCTCGTGGATCACGGCGCGATGGCCGGCCTCGGCCACCTGCCAGGCCGCCTCGGAGCCCGCCAGCCCGCCGCCGATGATGTGAAGGGTCTGTGTCATATCCCAGAATAGCGAAGGACCGTCGCCCGGATCAACGGGCGGCGGTCCTTTGAATGAAATCGCGATGGGTCGAGGAGATCAGACGCGGGCGATGCCGTGGATCTCGCTGCGGTTGATGCCGAGATCGGCAAGGTCGCGATCCGAGAGGCGGGAGAGCTGGGAGACGGTGTCGCGGTACCGGAGATAGGCGCGGACGCGACTCAGGACGCTACGAGCGGCGGACATGGAGTTCATTGACCTCTGTTCAGGCAGGGGATGGCGCGCCGTTGCGCATCGCTGCCTCTTGTTGGTGCAATGCACATATAAACCTGCCGCGGCGCAGCAGGAGTCAAAAGGTCAAGGATCTGGTCTGCACGGGCCGCATGGTCGGCTTAAGAAACCGGCAACCTTCCCAGCTGGTCATTCTTTGTGCGCATGGTGAGACCCGGCCTGAACGCGCGAAGGGCGCCCCACCGGCCGGCGGGGCGCCCTTCGCAGTGCGGTCGAGCCCGGTCGCTCAGTAGAACGGGCGCGGGCCGTAGAAGCCGTAGGGCCGGTCATAGGGTCGGTAGAACGGCCGCGGCCGGGCATAGCCGTAGCCGCCGTAATAGACCGGCCGGCGCCAGTAGGGCCGGGGACCCCAGTTCGGGCGGCAGATGCCCCAGGGATTCGGGTGGAAGCCCGGGCCGCAGCCCCCCGCCGCCTGGGCGGAGCCCGCGAGCCCGAGGCCGCCGGCGATCGCGGCGGCCATAACGAGTGCCTTCGCGCGCGGTGCGCTCAGAATCGCCATGACAGATCTCCTCGAAGCGTCCGGCGGATCGGTGCCGGTCGAGAGAGAGTCGGCCCCGTCGCCTGAACCGACCCTGAGCCTGAGGTTGTATCCCGTGCAGGCTCGCGTCGGCATCCGAGAAACGCGGCCGCGGCGGCGACGGTTTCGCGGGCGCCCGTCAGTGCAGCGAGGGCGTGCGCAGGAACCGCTCCCGGTCCGCCGAGACCAGGGCGAGCTTCACGCCGCGGCCGTCGCGGCGCACGGTGAGCGGGACGCGCACACCCGCCTCGCCGAGCGCCCAGATGCTGCGGAACAGGGCGGCGAGGTCCGGGACCGGCTCGCCGGCCACCGCCTCGATCACGTCGCCGCTGCGCAGGCCGCCGGTCTCGGCCGGGCCGCCATCGGCGAGCCCCATCACCACGATGCCCTCCTCGCTCTCGGTGGCGTAGAGGCCGAGCCAGGGCCGCGGCGGCCGGTTGGCGCGCCCGCGCGTGGCCAGGTCGTCGAGGATCGGCGGCAGCAGGTCGATCGGCACCACCATGTTGATCGGGCGCGCACTGCTGCTGCCGCCCTGCTGCAATTGCAGCGAGCCGATGCCGAGCAGCTCGCCCTGCGCACCGATCAGCGCGGTGCCGCCCCAATGCGGGTGGGCCGGGGCGGTGAACAGCGCCTCGTCGAGGACATACTCCCAGTACCCGGCGAATTCCTGCCGGGCGACGACCTCGACGGCGACGCAGCGCTGGCGTCCGCCCGCTCCCGCCACCACCGCCCGGTCGCCGGTCTTCAGCCCGGCCGAGCGGCCGATGGGCAGGGCCGGGACCCCGAGTTCGCCCAGCGCCTGGACCAGGCCGAAGCCGGTGGCGGCATCGAAGCCGAGCACGTGGCCCTGCACCGAACGGCCCTCCCGGGTGGTCAGCCAGACGCTCTCGGCCTCCGTGACCAGGTAGCCGACCGTCAGCACCAGCCCGTCCTCCCGGATCACCACGCCGTTGCCGGCGCGCTCGGTGCCGAGGGTCTCGGCCGTGAAGGCGCTCTCCGGCACCCGCGCCGACAGGGCGAGCACCGACGAGAGCGCCCGATCGAGATCGTAGCCGTAATCCGCCGGCCTGGGCTGGGCCTGCGCCGGGATCTTCCACTCGCCCTGCGTCGCCATGAGATTCCTTCGGCTGGTTCGCCCCTGCGCCGGCGCCACCGGACGCGCGAAATCGGACTTAGATAGGCGGTCCGCGCGGCCTGCGACACCCGTGGCGCGGCGCCGCGCGCGGATCGTGCGCGCCGACGGCCCGTCGACGATCCTGTGCGGGGCCGGCGATGTGACAGGACGCGCGGGGGCCCTTAGACCTATCTTACGGAAACGCGGCCGGCAGGGGAACGGGCGCGCGGGTGCGGGAACGGATCTTGGCCGGACCGATTTTTGCCGCGGGGGCGACCCCGGACCGGGTGCCGCCGGGTCTTCCCGGCGCCGACGAGGCCCGGCTGCGGCGGTTGCTGTTCGAGATCGGGCGCGGCGAGGCGGCGGCTTTGGCCGAACTCTACGATCTGACCAGCCCGAAACTCTTCGGCGTGATCCTGCGTATCCAGCGCGACCGGTCGCTCGCCGAGGATATCCTTCAAGACGCGTATCTGCGGATCTGGCAGGCGGCCGGGAGCTACGACCCCGAGGCCGGACGCCCGCTCGCCTGGCTGTGCACGATCGCCCGGAACCGGGCGATCGACGGCCTGCGCCGGAAGGGATCGGTGGAGGTTCAGGGGCCGGTGCGGGACGACGGCGAGGATTGGGTGGCGCGGCTGATGGACCCGCATGACGACGCCGCGGCGTTCCTGGACCGGGACGCCCTCGCGGCCTGCCTGGGTCGGCTGGAGCCGGCGCACCGGGATTGCGTGATGCTGGCCTATTGCGAGGGTCATTCCCGGGAGGAACTGGCCCAGCGCTACGAGCGGCCGGTCAACACGATCAAGACCTGGCTGCATCGGGCGCTCGCCTCCCTGAAGACCTGCCTGGAGGCGGTCTCGTGAGCGGCGGCCCCGAAGACCCGACTTCGGATCCCGCTTCGGATCCCGACCTGCGCGCGGCCGAGTACGTGCTCGGCACCCTCGACCCGGGGGAGCGGGACGCGATGGCGCGCGCCCTCGCCACCGATGCCGCCCTTGCCGGCCGGGTGCGGGCTTGGGAGCGGCGGCTGTCGCCGCTGCTCGCCGCGATCCCGCCGGTGGCGCCGCCGCCGCGGGTGCGGGCGGCACTGCTGCGGGCGCTGGCGGCCGGGTCCGGCGGGTCGCACGATCCCCTCGCCCATCTGCGCCGGCAGGTCCGACGCTGGCGGATCGCCACCGCGGGGGCCGGGCTGCTGGCGGCGGGGCTGGCGCTGTTCGTCGCGGTCGGGCAGCGGCCGGAACCGGAGGGCGGCCGCTACCTTGCGGTGGTCCAGGGCGGCGGCGCGCTCCCGGCCCTGATCGTGCGCGTCGACACCCGCACCGGCACCGCCCAGGTCCGGCCGGTCGGGGCCGAGGCGCCCGCGGGCCGGAGCCTGCAATTGTGGTATGTCGGCGCCGAGGGGCCGAAGCCGCTCGGCCTCATCGGGGCTGGCGCGAGCCGGGTGAGCCTGCCGCAGGGCGCCGCGCCGGACGGGGTTCTGGCGGTCTCGGTGGAGCCCCCGGGCGGCTCGCCGAGCGGCCAGCCCACGGGGCCAGTGGTCTATACCGGCACGCTGATCGCCGAGTAGGAACCGCGGCGCCGGGACGGCACCGCGGCGCGTGGCCTCTGGATCAGGGCGTCAGCACGGCGTTGACCACGTGGATCACGCCGTTCGACTGCATCACGTTCGGGATCGTCACCGTGGCGGTGCCGCCCTTCACGTCGGTGATCAGGACCTTCTTGCCCTGCACCGCCACGGCGAGCGGCTCGCCCTCGACGGTGGTGAGCTGGCCCTGGCCGCCGCCCTTCTTGACGAGCGCCATCAGGTCCTTGGCGGTGTAGACGCCCGGGACCACGTGGTAGGTCAGGATCTTGGTCAGGGTCGGCTTGTTCTGCGGCTGCACGAGGCTCTCGACGGTGCCCGGCGGCAGCTTGGCGAAGGCGGCGTTGGTGGGCGCGAACACCGTGAACGGGCCGGGGCCACTCAGCGTCTCGACGAGGCCGGCGGCCTTCACGGCGGCGACCAGCGTGGTGTGGTCCTTGGAGTTGACCGCGTTCTCGACGATCGTCTTGCTGGCGTACATCGGCGCGCCGCCGACCATCGGGTTCTTGGCCTGAGCCGCGCCGGTGGCGCCCAGACCGAGGGCGAGAGCGAAGGCGACGGCCCGGGCCGCGCGCCGGCCGCTGAGAGCGTTGAGCATCTGTGTTTCCTTCCGTCAGGCATCCCGTGATCGCGCTGTGCTCGGGATTGCGTGGCCGCTTACGGGGCCTCGGGCGGAAAGGTTTCACAGGACCCGACTTCGGGCCGGGACCGGCGGACAAAAAAAGACCGCCCGGCGGAGGCCGGACGGTTCGCCGTCCTGGCGGACGGGATGGCGGAGATCCGGGTCTCCCACCGCCTGCGCGGCGGGAGACCCGGATCTCGGGTCGATCAGTACTTGCGGACCAGGGCCACCGGGGCCGGTGCGGCGGGGGCCGGGGAGTACAGCGGCACGATCAGGCGGAGCCAGCCGTCCGTGGAGTAGTCGCTGCGGGCGCGGCTGAACGGCGTCGCGGCGATCTGCGCGCCGGTGACCACGTCGCGGGCGACGTAGGCCTGCACGGTGAAGACCTTGAAGTCGTAGCCGATCAGGCCGCCGACGGCGAACCGGCCGCGGTTGTTGGCTGCCAAGCTGGTCTGGCTGATGTCGAAGTTGTAGGTGCCGTAGGCGACCGGGCCGATCTCGAAGTTGCCGAACTTCTTCGTCGCGGTGATGTCGAAGTTCAGGGAGTCCGAAATGCGGAGCGGGCCGATCGCAGCGCCGACCTGGCCGGGGAAGCGGCCGGGCGAGTCGTAGATGTTGGCGGTCAGGTTGCCGGTGATGTTCCAGCCGTCACCGGTGTAGCTGCCGGCCACGCCGAAGCGGTAGGTGTTGGAGGAGAGCTGACCCAGAACCGGGGTGGCGGTCGTGCCCTGCGGCGTGATGATCGAGCCGCGGTCGCCGTTGAGGTCGTTCAGGTATGCGCCGCCGAGCAAGCTGACGCCGAAGTTGTTGCCCAGGTCGAACGCCCAGATGCCGCCGACGAAGGTACCGACGTTGATCGAGATGTCCTTATTGCGCACGCCCGCCGGGTTGCGGGTGAACGCGAACACGGTCGGGGGCGCCACGAGCAGTTCGACGCGGCCGCCGAACGGCACCAGCGGGGTCGACCAGACCAGCACCGGGACGTTGACGGCCGTATCGGGATCGTTCCGGCCGTCGGTGCGGCGGAACGTGAAGGTGTTGATCGCGTAAACGCCCTCGGGCAGCGGCGCGCCGATGGCGAGGCCTACCTGCTCGCCCGGAACCGTCGTGGTCTGCGCCTGCGCGATCGTCGAGGTCATGCCGACCGTGAGCGCGACCGCGCCGGCCGCGAGCCAGTTCTTCATCATTGTTTCGATCCTTCCCAAGGTCTCAAGGCATCCGTCCCGCATTCGGCACTACCCTGCCGGTCTGCTCGCCATTGGCGGCTGCCGACTTCCGGTGTGCCGAGCGCCCCCACGGAGCCCGCCCGTCTCAACGCTGCTGACTATTCTACAGAGACCTGCGGAATGACAGTGGAATGCTGGTCGAAGCGGCAAAACCGGCTGAACCGTTGCGCAA
This sequence comes from Methylobacterium sp. J-072, assembly GCF_022829425.1. NCBI lineage: Bacteria > Pseudomonadati > Pseudomonadota > Alphaproteobacteria > Hyphomicrobiales > Methylobacteriaceae > Methylobacterium > Methylobacterium sp. J-072. The sequence continues at coordinate 14,107 of NZ_JAKSYK010000058.1, forward strand.
AAGACGCATTTTTGCGGCGATGCAACACAGTCCCCAGAATTGAATATAGGGGCCCTGGCCGGCAAAATATCGTTGAACGGTCAAGCTGTTGCCGACGGCATCGGCGGGAGAATCCGGCAAGCAGGGGCGGGTGAACGGGCAGCGGCCGACCCGGGGCGCGGGGCCCGGGATGTCCGCTCCGGACGGTCCGGAACCAGTCCGAACCGACCGTCGCGGCCCGAATCACGGGTCGCGGCGACTCGTTTCAGCCGAGATTCGAGCCGTCACCCGGCAGAATCTGCCGATCCAGCTCGCATCGGCGCCTATTCGGCGGCGCTGCGGCGGCCGGTCTGCGGGGCGGGGCGCCTTGCCAGGACCTCGCGCAGGAACCGGCCGGTATGGCTCGCCTTCGAGCGGGCGATCTCCTCCGGGGTGCCGAGCGCCACGACCCGGCCGCCGCCATCGCCGCCCTCGGGACCCATGTCGATCACCCAGTCGGCGGTCTTGATCACTTCCAGGTTGTGCTCGATCACCACTACGGTGTTGCCCTGGTCCACGAGCTCGTGGAGCACTTCCATGAGCTTGGCGACGTCGTGGAAGTGCAGGCCGGTGGTCGGCTCGTCGAGGATGTAGAGGGTGCGCCCGGTGGCGCGCTTCGACAGCTCCTTGGAGAGCTTCACCCGCTGCGCCTCGCCCCCCGACAGGGTTGTCGCCTGCTGGCCGACATGGACGTAGTGCAGGCCGACCCGCTTGAGGGTCTCGAGCTTCTCGCGGATCGCCGGCACCGCCTTGAACAGCTCGGCCGCCTCCTCGACGGTGGAATCGAGCACGTCGGCGATGGACTTGCCGCGGTACTTCACCTCCAGGGTCTCGCGGTCGTAGCGCTTGCCCTTGCACACGTCGCAGGTGACGTAGACGTCCGGCAGGAAGTGCATCTCGATCTTGATGACGCCGTCGCCCGAGCAGGCCTCGCAGCGCCCACCCTTCACGTTGAACGAGAAGCGCCCCGGCTGGTAGCCGCGCGCCTTGGCCTCGGGCAGGCCCGCGAACCAGTCCCGGATCGGCGTGAACGCGCCGATATAGGTGGCCGGGTTCGAGCGCGGCGTACGGCCGATCGGCGACTGGTCGATGTCGATGACCTTGTCGAGATGCTCCAGGCCTTCGAGGCGGTCGTACGGGGCCGGGTGCTCCAGCGCCCCGTTCAGTTTTTTCGCGACGGCCTTGTACAGGGTGTCGATCACCAGGGTGGATTTCCCGCCGCCCGAGACGCCGGTGATGCACGTGAAGGTGCCGAGCGGCACCTCGATATCCACGTCCTTGAGGTTGTTGCCCCGGGCGCCGAACACGCCGAGCTTGCCCTTCCGGCTCTTTCGACGCGCGGCGGGGGTGCGGACCGACATCTGCCCGGTGAGGTACTTGGCCGTGAGCGAGGCCGGGTTGGCCAGCACCTCGGCGGGGGTGCCCTGGGCGATGATCTCGCCGCCATGGATGCCCGCGCCCGGACCGACATCGACCACGTAATCGGCCTGCAGGATCGCGTCCTCGTCGTGCTCGACCACGATCACCGAATTGCCGAGGTCGCGCAGGCGTTTGAGCGTGCCGAGCAGCCGCTCGTTGTCGCGCTGGTGCAGGCCGATCGAGGGCTCGTCCAGCACGTAGAGCACGCCGGTGAGCCCGGAGCCGATCTGCGAGGCCAGCCGGATGCGCTGGCTCTCACCCCCCGACAGGGAGCCGGAGCCGCGGGCGAGGGTCAGGTATTCGAGGCCGACATCCACCAGGAAGCTGAGCCGGTCGCGGATCTCCTTGAGGATCCGGACCGCGATCTCGTTCTGCTTGGGTGTCAGCTTCTCGTGCAGCCCCGAGAACCAGCGATGGGCTTCGGAGACCGAGAGCGCGGTGACGTCGCCGATATCGGCCATGGCGACCTTCACGGCGAGCGCCTCGGGCTTCAGCCGCTTGCCGCCGCAGGAGGCGCAGGGCGTCTCGCTCATGAAGCGGCCGATTTCTTCCCGGACGGCGTCCGAGTCGCTCTCCTTGTAGCGGCGCTCCAGGTTCGGGATCACGCCCTCGAACGGCTTGTTGACCGCGTATTTGCGCAGGCCATCGTCGTAGGCAAAGCGGATCGCCTGCTTGCCGGAGCCGTACAGGACCACGGCGCGGGCCGCCTCCGGCAGGCTCTGCCAAGGCACGCTGGTCTTGAAGCCGTAATGCTCCGCCAGCGCGTCGAGCGTCTGGCCGTAATACGGCGAGGTCGATTTCGCCCAGGGGCCGACCGCGCCGCGCTTCAGGCTGAGCGCGGGGTCCGAGATCACCAGTTCGGGGTCGATCCGCATCTCGTGGCCGATGCCGCCGCAGGTCGGGCAGGCGCCGAACGGGTTGTTGAACGAGAACAGCCGGGGCTCGATCTCCGCGATGGTGAAGCCCGAGACCGGGCAGGCGAAGCGGGACGAGAACGTGATCGTCCGCGGCTCCTCGCCCTCGGGGGCGTCCGCGAACACGATCTCGCTGATGCCGTCGGCGAGCTCCAGGGCTGTCTCGAACGAATCGGCCAGCCGCGCCGCGATATCGGCCCGCACCACGATCCGGTCGACCACCACGTCGATGTCGTGCTTGAACTTCTTGTCGAGCTTGGGCGCGTCGTCGATCGCGTAATACTCGCCGTCGATCCGCAGCCGCTGAAATCCTTTTTTTTGATATTCGGCGATCTCTTTTCGGTATTCACCTTTTCGCCCACGGACCACCGGAGCCAGCAGGTACAGCCGGCTCTTCTCCGGCAGCTCCAGCACCCGGTCGACCATCTGCTGGACGGTCTGGCTCTCGATCGGCAGGCCGGTGGCCGGGGAGTAGGGGATGCCGACCCGCGCCCAGAGCAGGCGCATGTAGTCGTAGATCTCGGTCACCGTCCCGACGGTGGAGCGGGGATTCTTGGAGGTGGTCTTCTGCTCGATGGAGATGGCCGGCGAGAGCCCGTCGATCTGATCGACATCGGGCTTGGACATCATCTCCAGGAACTGGCGGGCATAGGCCGAGAGCGACTCGACGTAGCGGCGCTGCCCCTCGGCGTAGATCGTGTCGAAGGCGAGCGACGACTTGCCCGAGCCCGACAGCCCGGTGAACACCACGAGCTTGTCCCGGGGGATCGTCAGGTCGACGTTCTTGAGATTGTGCTCCCGGGCGCCCCGGACCGTGATCACCCGCCGGTCGGCGGCGGCCGGCTGCGCGGCGTCGAACAGCGCCTCCAGCTTGGCGTCGGTGGCGGCTTCGTGGCGTCCGGCGCCCGTCTGTGCAGCCTTGCGGGCGGATGCGGGTGCCTCGGCCTTCTTACGCGCGGGCTTGGCCGGCACCGCCTCGACAGCCGCCGCCTTGGCGGGCGTCTTGGGCGAAGGCGCCTTTACGGGAGAGGGTTTGGGGGCGGCTTTGCCGGCGCCGACTTGGGGTCCGACTCGGGTTCCGGCTTGGGCTTTGGCCATGAGGGCGGCGGTCTTTCGAGGCGTCGACACGGTCGGGCTGGCTTGCGCGCGGGTCAGCCGCCGCACCCGCTCATGTCGAGCCCGGAGCGGTCGACGGCAAGGTGGGCCGGCGGGACGCAGGCCCGTCATGCGACGCCCTTGCTAGAACGAAACGCGTACGCCGGCAACCGCTCCTCAGAGGCCTGTCGTTTCACGACCGGGAGGACTGGGTTTCCAAAGGGCCTGCGGCCCTTTGGCGGGGTTCAGGGGCGGAGCCCTTGAGACCTGCAGGGCGCTGCCCTGCACCCGCAAAAGGTCACGGACCTTTTGAATCCGGGACTTCACGCGTCGGCGTTGCGAGCCATGAAGGTGGCGGGTGAGCCGTCCGCCGGGTCCACGAACACGATGTCGGTGGGCGCCCGCCGCGGGGTGTCGATCGACAGGAACGTCACCGGCTCGTCCGGCGCGATCTCCGGCATCGCGTGCACCGTGCCCTTCTCGAAGAACAGCAGCTGGCCGGGGCCGAACGTGGTGAGGTTCGCGGGGTCGCCCAGCCAGACGGTGCCGCGTCCCGACAGGCAGTAGAGGTACTCGTCGCAGGTGGCGTGGTAGTGCGGCGGCGTCGGGCGATAGACCCGGAACACCCGGGCGCTCGCCGCCGCCCGGTCGGTCAGATAGGTGTCGACCAGGAGCGTCTGCGCGCTGTCGGGCAAGGCCGCCGCCAGCGCCAATACGTCGAAGAGGCCGGTGCCGGTCTCGGTCATGGCGCCCGCCTCACTGCGAAAAGCCTTCGAGCACGATCTTGCCCTTGGCGCGCCCGCTCTCGATCAGCGCGTGGGCCCGCCGCAGGTTCTGGGCGTCGATCCGCCCGTAATGCTCACCCAGGGTGGTGCGCAGGCGCCCTGCATCCACAAGCCGGGCGACCTCGTCGAGGAGCGCGCCCTGGGCGCCGATGTCGGACGTGCCGAACATCGAGCGGGTGAACATGAACTCCCAGTGCAGCGACAGGCTCTTGCGCTTGAGCAGGGCCACGTCGAGCTGCGCGGGGTCGTCGATCAGGGCGAACCGGCCCTGCGGGGCGATCAGCTCGGCGATCTCGGCCAAGTGCGCGTCGGTGTTGGTGGTCGAGAACACGAGGCCCGGTGCGCCGAGGCCCAGGGCCGCCACCTCGGCGGCCAGCGGCCTGGCATGGTCGACCACGTGATGGGCGCCGAGATCCCGGCACCAGGAGGCGGTCTCGGGCCGGGACGCGGTGGCGATCACGGTCAGGTCGGTGAGCTGCCGGGCGAGCTGGATCGCCACCGAGCCGACACCGCCCGCCCCGCCGACGATCAGGATCGCCGAGGCGGCGCCCGGCACCGGCTTGACGGTATCGAGCCGGTCGAACAGGGCCTCCCAGGCGGTGATCGCGGTGAGCGGCAGGGCGGCGGCCTGCGCCCAGTCGAGGCTGGTGGGCTTGTGCCCGACGATGCGCGCGTCGACGCAATGGTACTCCGCGTTGGTCCCCGGCCGGGTGAGGTCGCCCGCGTAGAACACCGCATCGCCGACGGAAAACCCCTCGGCCTGCCCGCCCTTGGCGACCACGGTGCCGGCGGCGTCCCAGCCCAGCACCTTGACCCCGCCCGCCTCGGGCTCGGCCCGCAGGCGGACCTTGGTGTCGACCGGGTTCACCGAGATCGCCTCGACCTTCACCAAGAGGTCGCGGGGTCCGGGCTCGGGCTGGGGCAGGTCGCAATCGACCAGGGCCTCGGACTCGGTGATCGGCAGGGATTTTCTGTACCCGACGGCGCGCATCGCAATCTCCTCCGGCTGACCCGCCAGGAGATGCCGCCCGCCTTCACGGCACGCAAGTACGCACATAAAACGCCACTAGTGCCAAGAATGATACCGTCGAGGATCTCGTCATGCCCCGCACCCGACATCATCGCGGCACGTGCAGCCCCGGCTGCGCCGTCGAGGCGACCCTCCGGCTCATCGACGGCAAGTGGAAGGGGGTGATCCTCTACCACCTGCTGGAAGGGACCCTGCGCTTCAACGCGATTCGGCGGCGGCTGGCGAGCGTGACCCAGCGCATGCTCACGAACCAGCTGCGCGAGATGGAGGCGGACGGCCTGATCGCGCGGAAGGTCTACGCCGAGGTGCCCCCGAAGGTGGAGTACAGCCTGACCGAGCGCGGGCGCTCCCTGGAGCCGATCATCCACGCGCTGAAGGCGTGGGGCGATTTGCATGCCGAGCTCGGGGCCGACCTGCAGGCGGATACGGCAGATCCGGTTCGGACTGCCGCCTGATTGTGCATCGCACGAAGCGGCAAGGCCCTGCACCGTAACGGTGTTTTTATATCCGTGCGGGATGAGTCCGGTTAACCCTGAACCGTTCTGGATCCCGATGGCCGTCCTCTCCTCGCTCCGCGCCCGCATCCTCGCGGTGGCGCTTGCGCCCTGCCTCGCCTTCGCGGGCGCGGCCGGCTGGGCGGTGTCCGACCAATGGGCGCGGCGCGCCGAGATGGACCGAGTCGAGACCCTGGTCGGCCTCGCCTCGCGGATCAGCGCCTTCGTCCACGAGGGCCAGCGCGAGCGCGGTGCCTCCAGCCTGTTCCTGGGCGCCAAGGGGGCGCAGTTCGGGCCGGAACTCGCGGCCCAGCGCAGCCGCACCGACGCGGCTTTGGCCGGGCTGCCCGAGGCGATGGCAGCCGCGACCGGCTTCGGCCCCGCCTTCGCGGCGCGGGCCGAGGGATTCGCGAAGGCGCTCGCCGGGCTCGCGGCCCAGCGCCGGGAGGTCGACGCCCTCGGCCTGAGCGCGCCGCAGGCGGTGACGTTCTATACCGGCCTGATCGGCGAGGGGCTGGGCCTGGTCCGGGCGATGGGCGGGGTGATCGACGAGGCCGGCCTCGCGGCCCGGGCGAACGCCTACGCGGCGTTCCTGGCGCTGAAGGAGGCCGCCGGCCAGGAGCGGGCCGCCGCCTCGGCGGTGTTCGCCTCCGGCACCCTGGACCTGCCCGCCGCGCGCCGGCTCACCACGCTCTCGGCCGATCAGGCGACCTACGGCGCCCTGTTCCGGGCCGGGGCCACCGACGGGCAGGCCGGATTGCTGGACGCGGCCGAGGCCACCGAGCCGGCCCGGGAGGTGGCGCGCCTGCGCAAGGCCGCGCAGGAGACGATGCCGGGCACGAGTCCCGCCTTCCGGGACGCGCCGGCCTGGTTCCGGCTCGCCACCCAGCGCATCGACGCCCTGAAGGGCGTCGAGGACCGCCTGACCGCCGACCTGGTCTCCGCCGCCGGCGCGGTGCGGGCCCGGGCCGACCGGATGCTGACGGCCTGGATCGCGGGCGGGCTCGCCCTGTTCGCGCTCTCGGTCGGCTTCGCCTTCTGGCTGGGCACGGCCATCGCGCGGCCCCTGGTCCGGATGGCCCGGGTGCTGACGGCGATCGGCCGGGGCGAGGGACACGACGAGCCGGGCGCCGACCTGACGATCCCCGCCGGAGGCGCGCGCGAGGTGCAGGCGATCGCTGCCGCCGCGGTGACGTTCCGCGACAGCGTCGCGGAGCGCCGGCTCGCCCGCGCCGCGCAGCAGCGGCTCGCCGCCGAGACCGCCGCCGCGCAGCGCACGGCCGCCCTGAGCCTCGCCGACAGCTTCGAGCACCAGGTCGGCGGCATCGTCGAGGCGGTCTCGGCGGCGGCCGAGCAACTGGAGGCCTCCGCCCACGGCATGGCCCGGGCCGCGCAGGACACCACCGACCTCAGCCGGGCGGTGGCCGGCGCCGCAGATTCGGCCGCCCGCTCGGCCGACACGGTGGCGGCAGCCACCGAGGAACTGACGGCCTCGGTCCGGGAGATCGGCGTGCAGGTCGGGGCCTCGGCCGACCTCGCGGCCTCCGCGACCCGGGATGCGGACGGCATGGCCGGGGAGGTCCGCCGCCTCGCCCAGGCCGCCGGCAGCATCGGGGAGATCGTCGCGATGATCTCGGACATCGCCGGCCAGACCAACCTGCTGGCGCTGAACGCCACGATCGAGGCGGCCCGAGCCGGGGAAGCCGGCCGCGGCTTCGCGGTGGTCGCCGCCGAGGTCAAGAACCTCGCCGGCCAGACCGCGAAGGCCACCGAAGAGATCGCCGCTAAGGTCTCCGAGATCACCGGGTCCACCGAGGCCTCGGTCCGGTCGATCGGCGGCATCACCGAGGTGATCCGCAACCTCGCCCGGATCGGGGCCGAGATCGCCGCCATGGTCGAGCAGCAGGGCGCGGCCACCGCCGAGATCGCCCGCACCACCGGCCAGACCTCGCAGGATACCCGGGCGGTCTCGGGCCACATCGCCGGCGTGGGCGATGCGGCCGATATGGCCAGCCACGGCTCGTCCCAGGTGCTGGACGCCGCCAGCAACCTGGCCCGGCAGGCCAGCGCCCTGCGCGGCGCCGTCGGCGATTTTTTGGCCAACGTGCGCGCCGCCTGACAGCAAAGTCCCGGATTCAAAAGGTCCGAGACCTTGTGCGGGTGCGGGCGGAGCCCGCTGTTTTCAAGGGCTCCGCCCCTGAACCCCGCCAAAGGGCTGAGCCCTTTGGGATCTCAGGACTGGGCCTAGGAGAGGCCGAGGTTGAGCAGGCGGTTGGCGTTGCGCCACAGGGCGGCGTCCAGGGCGTCCTCCGAGAGGCCCAGCGCGCGAAAATCCTCGACGCCCTGGCGCATCGGCCGGAACGGGAACGAGGAGCCGAACAGGAACTGGTCCTTCATGAAGCCGTTCGCCGCCTCCACGTAGAGGCCGCCGCCGGGGGCGAACGTGTACATGTCCGGGGAGACGAACACGTTCTCATTGCGGAAGGCGACCGTCACCATCTCGGCGACATGCGGGTAGAACCCGTGGCAGCACACGATCGGCAGCTTCGGGAAGGTCTTGGCGACCCGGTCCACCGCCAGGGGATCGTTGAGGCGCAGGTCCGGGGTGGTCGGGCCGGACATCACGAAGGCCGGCACCGCGAGTTTCTCGCACAGCTCGTAGAGCGGCATCAGCCGCTCGTCGTCGGCCCGCATACCCTCGCGGTAGAAGCCGGCATCGAGGTTGATCCCCTTGAAGCCGAGCTCGGTCACGGCGCGCTTGGCCTCGGCGACCGCCGCCTTGCGGCCGAGCTTCACCGGGTCCACCGAGGCGATGCCGATCAGCCGCTTCGGGTCATGCCCGGCGGCCTGCGCGAGGGCATCGTTCGAGATCCGGACCCCCGGCACCGAGCGGGCGACCATCACGGCGACGTCGATCCCGGCCCCGTCCATCTCGGCGCAGAACCCCTCGATCGTGGCGCCCCGGGTGAAGTGCTCGACCTCACGGCTGCCGACCCGCGCGTTCAGCCAGCGCGCGACGCCGAATTCCGGCGTGTCGGGCTCGGCGCCGAAGAATTTGTGCAGGAAGGTCGGACGGCTGCGCATGTCCACGACGGGCATTTTTGGGGACTCCACGTTTGTGATGTGAGCAAGGTATGGGCTTGAACCTCGATCGCTGAATCAGATCAAGGATTCACAAGGTCGAGACCTTGTGCGGGTGCAGGGCAGCGCCCTGCAAGACTCGCCTGGAAGACTCGGCGGCTCGTCCGCTCAATGCGAGACCGCCTCCAGCACCTTGCCGCGGGTCTCGACCCCGAGAGTGAGAACCAGCAGGGCAGCGATCAGAAACCCGCCCGCTCCGACCTGGAAGGCGGTGGCCGGCCCGTAATCCCGCACCAGCACCGGCACGATCATCGGTCCCAGGATGGCGCCGATCCGCCCGAAGGCCGAGGCGAAGCCGGCCCCCGTGGCCCGCGCCCGGGTCGGGTACAGTTCCGGCGTGTAGGCGTAGAGGCAGCTCCACATGCCGAACATGAAGAACTGCATCACGAAACCGGACACGAACAGCCAGGTCTCGCCGGCGGCGTTGCCGTACAGCCAGGCGGCCGCGGCCGCGCAGATCAGGAACAGCGCCGTGGTCGGCTTGCGGCCGATCCGCTCGAGCAACACGGCCGCGGTGGCGAAGCCAGGGATGCCGCCCAGGGTGATCAGGGTCACGAAGCCCACCGAGCCGACGATCGAGAAGCCGCGCTCCTTGAGCAGCACCGCGATCCAGGAATTGAGCCCGAAGAAGCCGATCAGCGCGAAGAACCACAGCCCGAAGGCCATCACGGTGCGCATCCGGTAGGCCGGCGCGAACAGGGTCGCCACGGCGCTCAGCCGGGGGGCGGGAGCCGTCTCCGCCACCGCGGCGGCGATCTGCGGGGTGACCGGGGGCAGGGGCCGGCCGGTGGCACGCTCGACGGCCCGCTCCATCGTGGCCATCACCGCCTCGGCCTCCGCGTGGCGCCCGGCTTCGGCGAGCCAGCGGGGCGATTCGGGCATGTTCCGGCGCACCGCGAGCACCACCAGCGACAGCAGGCCGACCACCACGAAGGCCCAGCGCCAGCCGAGATAGGGCAGCACGAAGAAGCTGATCGCCCCCGACAGGACGTAGCCCACCGCCCAGAACCCCTCCAGGATCGCGATGTATTTGCCGCGCACGGGGGCCGGGACGATCTCCGAGACCATCGCCTGCGCCACCGGCGCCTCACCGCCGACGCCAGCCCCGATCAGGAACCGGCAGGCCATCAGCACGGGCAGGCTCCAGGCGGTCGCCGCCGCGAGGCTCGCCAGGCCCCAGACCACCATGGTCACCTGGAACACGGCCTTGCGGCCGAACCGGTCGGAGGCGGTGCCGGCGACGATGTTGCCAACGAGCTGGCCCGCGAAGGTCATGGCGGCGAGCTGGCCGGCCTCCGTGGGGCTCAACCCGAACGCCACCACGATCGAGCCGAGCAGGAAGGTCAGGAGCGCCACGTCGATCTGATCGACCAGCCACGCCGAGGCGATGACCGCGAAGATCTTGCGCTGGTAGCGCGACATCGGCAGCCGTTCGAGGCGCGCGGCGATGTCCGAGACGACCGGTCGCGCGTCCCCCTGAGATGTGTCGGCCAGCGGCACGGCGGATCCTTCCTCGACACCCGGACCGCGGCGCCCGCGATCCCGTTTCCGACCCGGTACAGCAGGGCCGCCCGTCGGAACAGGCGTGACGGCGGACAGGCATGGCGGCGGCCCGGATCCGGCCTATCTGCCCGGGCGCCCCCGGACACTGGACCCGCGATGGATGATGCTCCCTCGGCCGCGCAGCACGGCCGCTACCGCTACAGCGCCCTTCCGGACCGGCCGGTCTATGACTGGCCCGGGGCTAAGCGGCTCGCGGTCTATGTCGGGCTCAACCTCGAGACCTTCGATTTCGGGTCGGGGCTCGGGGCGGAGCTGGCCCCGGGCGGGCCGCAGCCCGACGTGCTCAATTACGCCTGGCGCGACTGGGGCAACCGGGTCGGGGCCTGGCGGCTGCGGGACGCCCTCGACGGCCTCGGCCTGCCCGCGAGCGTGCTGGTTAACAGCCGGCTCTACCGGGACTGCCCGGGCCTGATCGAGGCGTTCCGGGCGCGGGGCGACGAGATCGTCGGCCACGGCCGCACCAATGCCGAGCGGCAGGGGACCCTGTCCGAGGCGGAGGAGCGCGCCCTGATCGCGGAGGCCACCGCGATCCTGACCCGGGAGGAGGGCCGGGCGCCGGCCGGCTGGCTCGGGCCCTGGATCTCGCAATCGCGGGTCACGCCCGACCTGCTGGCCGAGGCCGGCTACCGCTACCTGCTCGACTGGTGCCACGACGACCAGCCGACCTGGATGGCGACCCGAGGCGGCGGCCGAATCCTGGCCGTGCCCTATCCGCAGGAGCTGAACGACATCCCGGCGATCGTCGCCCGCAAGGAGACCGGCCGCCAGTTCGCCGACGCGATCGTCGACGCCTTCGACGAGATGCTGGAGCAATCCGCCACCGCCCCGCTGGTGATGGGCATCGCGCTCCACCCGTACATCGTCGGCCAGCCCCACCGGTTGCGGCCGCTGCGGGCGGCGCTCGGCCATATCGCGGCCCACCGGGACCGGATCTGGATCACCACGGCCGGCGCGATCGCCGGAGCCATTGCCTGACCGCCAAAAACAGGGTTTCCAAAGGGCTCAGCCCTTTGGCGGGGTTCAGGGGCGGAGCCCCTGAGAGACCAGGGCTCTGCCCTGGACCCGCAAAAGGTCGAAGACCTTTTGAATCCGGATTTGATCCGCTCAGTCGGGGATGGCGAGGCCGATCGACAGGCACAGGGCCGCCACGACCGTCAGCGCCACGGCCGCCTGCCGGACCTGATGCCAGCGGGCGGTGCGGGCGCGTTCTTCCGGGCTGGCGCCGAGATGCAGCTCGTCGTCAAAGCCCTTCACGAAGGATTCGAAGCTCGGGAAGGCCCGCCGGGCGAGCCACAGCCAGATGCCGACCGCGATCAGGCTGGCGATCCCGCCCCCATACGTAAAAGCATCGTCCAGCATCCGGCGCACGCCTACCAGCCCACGCCCCCCTCTTATTTGTCTTCTACGGTATGGTGCTGGAATTGCCTAGATCACCATCCGATTTCGGCAGGCAACATTTTGTTTCCGCCGGGTATCGGAGCCCGGTTCAGGTCGGCGGCCGGCCCAGCGCGTAGAGGGTGATGGCGGCGGCGTTCGAGACGTTGAGGCTGCGGATCGCCCCCGAGAACGGGATCCGGGCCAGGATATCGCAGCAGGTCCGGGTCCGCTCGCGCAGGCCCTTGCCCTCCGCGCCGAGGACGATCACCAGCGGCCGCGCGATGGTGAGCGTGTCGAGGCTCGCCGGCGCGTCGGAATCGAGGCCGATCCGGGTGTAACCGCGCTCGCCCAGCTCGATCAGCGCCTCGGCCAGGTTGCGGACCGTGACGAAGGGCACGTGCTCCAGGCCGCCCGAGGCGGATTTCGCCAGGACCCCGGTGGCGCCCGGCGCGTGCCGCACCGTGGTGACGATGCCGGCGACCCCGAAGGCCGCGGCCGTGCGGACGATCGCCCCGACATTGTGCGGGTCGGTGATCTGGTCCAGCGCCAGCAGCAGGGCATCGGCCGGCAGGTCGTCGAGGCCGGGGGCGGGCAGGGGCTCGGCCTCGAGATAGAGGCCCTGGTGGACCGCGTCCGGCCCGAGCAGGCGGCCGATCTCGCTCGGCCGCACCAGCTCGGGGGTGATGCGCAGGGCGTCGCCGAATTCCTCGGTCAGCCGGGCGGCGGCGTTCTCGGTGGCGAGCAGCCGGTGCAGCCCACGCTCGGCATTGCCCAGGGCCTGAACCACCGGGTGCCACCCGTAGAGCACGGCTGAGCCGTCGGCTGCGCCGGATTCGGGCCGCGGTCCGGGTCCCCCAGAACGGCCGCCGGGCCGGAAGCCGGGTCGCGATCCGAAACGGGGCGGACCGCCCGGGCGGCCATCGTTGCGACGGCCGGTCATCGGAGCGCGATCGGGGAGGGGAGCATCGGCACGGCCTTTTCTGAATGGATCGCGCCGAGAAACCGGGCGGCGCCGCTCACGTCAAGCCGAGGCCGCCTGAAAGGCTGCATCGCGGTCAAGCGCAGGATTGATCGCAACGTCGATTCCCTGAGCCTCTTTCCCATCGGCACACCGCCGGTCTGTGGACGGATCAGGTATATTCCCTTCAAACCATGTGATTATCGACGGAACAGGATGCGTTCTTCAGAACGAACGAGTGCGCCGTTAAGTAGGAAAAATATCAAGATGTAATCTTTCAGAGAGTCAGTTCGGAAGACTATATGCAGTGGCGATTTCCTGATTTCTGCCAGTGGTTTGAGACTGGTTCTCGTATCCGACTCTGCGCAGATGCGCATGCAACTCTGCGGGGTCGCGTATCGAAGTCTGCGCGGATCGAGCCGGCGGGCGTATCGGATTCTGCGCGGTTCCGTATCGGATTCGGCGCGGATTCCGGCTCGGACCGGTGGAATGCGGGGACAGAATGCCGGACCGCGGGCGTATCGAACTCTGCGTTGGCCTGAGGGCTGGATCCGCCCGTATGGAACTCTGCGCGGGTACCGCCTCCGAGAACCGCGGGGAAACGTGGCGGGGAAACGGGGATTGCCGGGACAAGCCGGACCGGACCGGAGCCTCCGCCGGCGAATCGTGGCATGGCAGGATCGGGCCGCTGCTCCCCCTTCCGGAGGGGCGTGTCCGCGTGCGGCTCGGGCTGAGGGGCGATGGGCGTCGAGGAAAAAATCGCTGCGATCCACGACGCGGATCTGCGGGCCGAGATCGAGGCGGCGCGCGGCGGCTTCCTGTTCGCCCAGATCGTCGAGCACGTGCTGCACCGCCAGCGCGAGCGCGACACGCAAGCCGCCGTACTCGGCGAGCAGGAGCTCCGTCGCGCCCAGCTGTCGCGCGACCAGCGCCGCCGCGACGCGGTGCGCCTCGTCATCGAGAGCGAGCCGGCGCTGCCGTCGAGCCTGCAGCACATCCACTCGGTTCTGGCGCTCTGCGGCCTGCCCTATCGCGATCCCGGGCCGGTGCGCGAATTCACCCGCACCTACGGGCGCAATTCACTCAGCCTGATGGCCGGGCGGATCAAGGATCCGGAGACCGGCGCCTTCGAGCCCCAGGGGCTGCCCTATGGGCCGAAGGCCAGGCTGGTGCTGCTGCACCTTTGCACCGAGGCGGTGCGCCAACGCAGCCCGACCGTGAAGGTCGCCGAGACGCTCTCGGGTTTCATGCGCGAGATGGGTTTTGCCGTGACCGGCGGCGAGCGCGGCACCATCCGGCAGTTCAAGGAGCAGCTGAACCGGTTGGCCGCCTGCACCATGCAGATCGGCCTCTGGGACGGGCGCGACAGCGCCACCACCCTCAACGTCCCGCCGTTCCGCAGCCTGGAATTGTGGAAGCCGCGCGCCGGGGAGGGCGAGGACGAGGCGGGACGGACCGTGCGGTTCGACCCGGAATTCTACGAGACGCTGATCAAGCACGCGCTGCCGGTGGACGTGCGGGCGGCCCGGGCCTTCTCCGGCTCGGCGCGCAAGCTCGACCTGCTGTTCTGGACCGGCTACCGGCTGCGCTCCCTGCAGCGCCCGCTGCGGCTGACCTGGAACAACCTGCACGCGCAGTTCGGCGCCGAGAACGCCTCGATCCGCAGCTTCCGGCAGGCCTTCAAGGCCGATCTGGCACATCTGCGCGAGGTGTTTCCGCGCCTCCCGATCGTGCTCGACGATGGCGGCCTGACCCTGCACCCGGCCGATCCCAGTGCACTGCTGGTGCCGCCGCGGCCGGCCTCCACAAAGAGAATACAGGCTCGGCGGCAGGGAATTTAGCCCGGGCTCAAGGAATGCAGTTGGGGTATTCCATCACGTTCCCTCTATGTCTGGGAACAGAATGTCGAAAAGCATTCCCAACGTGCTCGGAACGCGCTAAATGTTCCCTGGTGCTGAAGGGAACGCTGGATGGGCCTGTCGGAGGACGAGATCGAAGCGCGGTTGGCCGCATTGCGCCGCCAGCGCGAGGCGCTCGACCGGGAGATCGCCGATCTCGTGCTCTATCTGGAACTCGGCCGGCGCTTGAGCGGGGCGGGGAGCGGACTGGCCCCTGTCGATCGGGGGAGGGGCGACGCGCCGGGCAAGCCCGCCCGCCCCGTGTCGGAACCGCCGGCGGTCGCGACCCACGACGCTCCCGTCAATGACGGCCTGCCGCGCAGGGCTCGGCCGGTCTCGGACCCGACCGGGCTCGAGGCCTGGGATACCCTACCGCGCGAGACCCGACATGGCCCGCCGGATGAGGAGGCGGACGGGATCCCGCCGGCGATCGCATTCACGGAGGATGCGGCGGCGGCCCGCCGCTACGGCCGCGCGCTGGTGGAGGCGGCCGTAGCGGCGATCCGGGAGGCGGGCCGGCCGATGCATGCCGGCGAGATCCTGGAGATCCTCGTGGCCCGCGGCTTCACCCTGCCGGGGCGCGATCCGGTGGCGGCCCTCAACACCCGCCTGTGGAAGCGGTCCGGCCCGGGAGGCCCCCTGCGCCGCGTCGCCGAGGCCACCTACGCCCTGGCCGAGGCGTCTCGATCCGAGCAGGACCGCGATCCGGAGGCTTGAGACGGCGAGACCGGCCTCGCCGCGACGTCGGCGGTCACGATGCCGTGACGCCGCGTGGCCTGGTGCCGATCCCGGCCGGCCCTGATCCATATGGGGGACGCGCTGCCGCGCCACCGTCTGTACGTCTCGGATCGACGCGATCGGTCCGTCAAGAGCGCGGTCTGTCGATCGGAGCCGGCGGCTTGGGGCGGGGGTTTGGAGGCGGGCCATGCACAGCGATGCGCGATCCCGCTCCGCGGGCCTGGTGGAGGGTCTATGACAGCGGCTCTCGTCGCACCGGCCGCGCAGGTCTGTGCCTTTGCGCTGGGCTGTGCGGTGATCCACGCCGCCCGCGGGCATGCCGAGATCCTCACCCGGGTGCTCGCCGCCGCGGCGATCCTGGCGGCCGTCCTGCTGCTGCTCGTCGCGTCGCTCGACTGCGCCCCGGAGGCGGACGAGGCCTTGGGCCAGAGCCCCATTTCCGCGGCTTCCTGAACGAACCGCGGTCGCCGGGCCGTCAGTTGATCAGGCAGAAGCCGGCGCCGGTGCCGACGCGCCTGTCCTGCGCGCACCAGGGCCTGGGGGCTGCTCGGAGCGCCTCCTTGGGCAGGTCCGCGGGGCTCCTCAGGGCCGAGGTCGTCTGGGCGGCCTCGGGCTCCGGGTGACGCAGCGCGAGGCTGTCGGGGAGGAGGCGAGGCTCCTGTTCCGGGAGCTGCGCATTTGCAATCGAACTCGCCGCCACCAGCCGGGGGCCGTCGGTCCGCTCCTGTGCGGCCGCGGCCCCGGTTAGGACCAGGCAGGCGATCGGGGCCGCGAGGAACCTGAACATCGACGAAGCTCCCTGCCGAGGACGCGCATCCGGCTGATCCCAAGCTTACGGGGCGGCCGGACCGGGCGAGTGTGCCGCCGGCATCTTAAAAGGGCGCGAAGATTCAGGCTTAACCGGATGCCAAGATCGTGGATCGAAGGATCTATACAGGCGGACAAAGTCATCGGCCCGGGTGGCGATCAATCGTCGGTGGACCAAGACTCTCGTCCGGTCGGAGCGGACGGGGCCGGCGCCTACGCCGCGCGCATCCGGTCCCCCGGCAGGAGCGACTGGGCCACCGGCATGTCCGCCTCGGCGATCGGCCGGAACCGCCCAGTGGTGCCGTCATAGGCCAGGAGCGCGCCGGACTCGATCTCGAAGAACCAGCCGTGCAGGCGCAAGCGGCCCTTGGCCAGGCCGACGGCCACGCTCGGATGGGTGCGCAGGTTGGCGAGCTGCACCACCACGTTCTCCAGGGCCAGCGCCCGGTGGCGCTCCTGCGGGTCCATCCCCTCGGGATAGGCCTCGCAGACTATGCGCTCGGCGGCCTCGGCGTGGCGCAGCCAAGCCGCGACGCTGGGCATCTTCTTCAGGAGGTCCGGCTTCATCAGGCCGCTCATGGCGCCGCAATCGGAATGGCCGCAGATCACGATGTCCCGCACCCCCAGGGCCACCACGGCGTACTCGATCGCTGAGGAAACGCCGCCGACCACGTCGGAGGCCGGGGGCACGATGTTGCCGGCGTTGCGGCAGACGAACAGGTCGCCCGGCCCGGCCTGGGTGATGTGCTCGGGCGAGACCCGGGAATCCGCGCAGGCGATGATTAGGGCGCTCGGGTGCTGACCGTCGCGCACGAGCTGCTGGTACATCTGGCGCTGGCCCGGGAAGACGCTGCCCTGGAAGCTGGCGATGCCCTGGATGATGCTGTTCACGGATGCGGTCTCTGCGGCAGGGGATTGGGCTGGGAGAGGTTCGGACAGGCGGCACGGGATCGCGAGCGCCGCGCCGGCGCTGCGCTGCGTGCTGGATTCGTGCAGGGGGATGTGGGGGGATTCGGAAGGCGGTCGCCCGCATCATCCCGAAAGCGGGGGTCCGGCTTTCGGGATGATGCGGAACTCAAGATCTCGCGCAGCGCCCGGATATCGGGTTCGGGACGATGCGCGAGGCGGTCTCGGATTGCGTCAGCGGCGGACGCGGCGCTCGACGTGCCCGGATGCCCAATGGGGATCGATCACGTTGCGGCGCGAGACTGCGGTCTGGGCCCCGTCATGCACCATCGGGGCGCCGAGGAGCTGGCCGCTGCCCATGCGCTGCGAATGCAGGGAGCGCGGATCGTGGGAGGGATCGCTGACATAGGAGCTCATGTGGCCGCCGCCGGCGGCCTGCCGGCTGCCGCCGCCGCCCTCGCCGGCCTGGGCCGCCATCGGCAGGGCGAGGGCACCGGCCAGGAGGCCGAGGGTCAGGAAGCGCTGGGTGATCGTGCGCGTCATGTGAAGCTCCGCCTGTGTTCGTCATGCTGGCCCGGGACACCGCGTTCCGTGCCGATGAACCGAACATAGCCGCCGCCGTTCGAAGTCGATGTGCGGTCAGACACAGTAAAATCTAATTCCTCTCGTTGATCTACTTGTGCGGATCCGCACCTCGGCGCTGCGATATCTGTCGAGGGTCGGGATTAATCGGCGTCGCGCCCATGCACGCAGCATCCACGCCGCCGCAACAGGGCACGGCCGGAGCCGATCCGGATCGGCGGCCGGGGGAGGGGGCCGGATCAGTCGAGCCCGCGCCCGTGCCGGATGTCGCCCACCGGGCCGACCATCCGCAGGGCGGCGGGTTCCGGCCCGAGGGCGAGGGGCAACGGTGCGACCGCCGCGTAGACGAGACCCCCCGGCTCGTAGGCCAGGGTGGCGCTGTCGCGTCCGGCGAGGCCCCGCTCCAGCAGGCGGGTGCCGAAACCGCGCCGCGACGGGGTGGCGACCGGCGGACCGCCGCGCTCGCGCCAGGTGATCCGCAGGGTCCGGCCGCCCCCCAGGTCAGCCTCCAGCGCCCAGTCGAACGACGCCCGTCCGCCCGGGACCGAGAGGGCGCCGTACTTGACCGCGTTGGTGCACAATTCGTGCAGGATCATCGTGAGCGCGAGTGCCATCTCGGGGGGCAGGCGTAGGTCCGGCCCGGCCAGGGTGACGCGCGCCGCCTCGCCCTGGAACGGGCGAAAAGCCTGGTCGGCGATCCCTCGCAGGTCGGCGCCGATCCAGCTCTCCCGGGTCAGGACGTCGTGGGCCCGGGACAGGCTGAGCAGCCGCGCCTCAAAAGCCTCGCGCCCGACCTCCGCGCCGGCGCCGAGATTCTTGAGGCTCTGGGCCGCCATCGATTGCACGGTGGCGAGGGTGTTCTTCACCCGGTGGTTCAACTCGTCGACCAGCAGGCGATGGGCCTCCGCGCGCCGGGCGAGCTCGTCCGCCGCCCCCGTCAAGGCGTCGGCGATCATCGCGCCCTCGCGCACGATCGCCCGGGGTAGGGGCGGCAGCGGCGCATCGCGGCCCAGCGCCCCGGCGGCGACCGCAAGGTCCCGCAGCGGCCGGGCGATCAGGGCCGCGAGGAGCCACGCGAGCATCGCCGCGGCGAGCGCCACCGCGCTGCCCGCGGCCAGGATGTTCCAGCGCAGGGCCGCCACCGAGGCCAGGGCCCGGTCCTCGGTCTGGCGCACCACCACCTGCCAGCCGAGGCCGGGATAGTCCCGGTATCCGGTCGTGCGCGCGCTCGCGCTGAGATACCCGGCGGTGCCGTCGGGCCAGGGGCCGAGCCGGCTCGTGCCCTGCGGGTCGAGGAGGCGCCCGCCGGACAGCACGGTCTCGGTGAGGCGGGTGCCCTGGAGAGCGGCAGGCCCGAGCAGCACGGTGCCGTCCCGGGACAGGATCAGGATCTCGGCCCCGCCGCGGTGGCTCCGGAGCGAGGCTTCGAGGATCCGCGCCATGTCGCGCGCCCAGGTCCAGTCGAGATGGGCGGCGAG
The DNA here is from genome assembly GCF_022829425.1 of Methylobacterium sp. J-072. NCBI lineage: Bacteria > Pseudomonadati > Pseudomonadota > Alphaproteobacteria > Hyphomicrobiales > Methylobacteriaceae > Methylobacterium > Methylobacterium sp. J-072. Next base: position 33,310 of record NZ_JAKSYK010000058.1, read on the forward strand.
CACCCCGACGAAGCGGCCATCCGGAGCCCGGACCGGGGTGGCGAGGTCGAGGAGGCGCAGGGGCTCGCGGGCCGCCGCGTCAGGCGTCTTCGGCGCCAGCACGGACTGCAGGAGCTTGGCCGGATGCACGTCCCCCACGAACGGTTTTTCGTGCGCACCCTGGAAATAGTCGCGGCCGGAGACGTCGGCCCCCTCCAGCGCACCGGTGCTGGTGACCGCGACGCGCCCGTCCGGATCGATCAGCCCGATGATCGAGTAGGCCGGATAGGTGACCTGGAGGCGCTCCATCACGGCCCGCTTGGCCTCGGCCCCGGTGCCGGGATCGCGCAGGCTGTCCGAGGCGGCGGCGATCTGGATGTCGCGCCAGCGCTCGAACATGCCGAGATCGAGGCTCCGCGCCATCTGCCCGGCGATCTCGGCGAGCTGGCTGCCGACCTCGGCCTCGAGCCGGCGCGACGCCTCGCGGCTCACCAGGATGGCCAGGGCCAGGGCGGCGAGGAAGCCCAAGGTCCCGAAGCCCAGCGCCAGCACCAGGCGCAGCCGCGGCACCATCGGCCGCCGGCGGACGGGATCGGTCGGGGCGGCCGGATCGGCCTGCGATCCCGCCGCCGCTACAGGCCCGGATCGGGCGACCGCTTGCATCCGCTCTCCCCGGAGCCCGCCCGGCCCGCCCCCGGTCGAAGCAGGCCGCGTCCGAGCCCGCCCGTCTCAGCACGCGCGGAAGGGCTCAGCAAGGCCGTATCAGTACGGGCCATCGCGCGTGCAATCCTGTGTTGCACAGATGCGCTCATGCACACCCTTTGCACTGCCCTTCGCACTACCCTTGCACGACGCCTGCGCTCAGCCTCCGAGCAGCGCATGCGCCGCCCGCACCAGGATCCCACCGGGCCGACGCAGCTCGCCGAGCACCGAGAAATGCTCGGCCCCGGGCACCGGCAGCAGGGGACCCGGCGCATGGGCCGCCGCCCGCAGGGCGTGCAGGTTGCGGGCATCGTGGATCAGGGCCGGCAGCTCGCGGCTGCCATAGGCGAGGCAGAGCGGCTTGCCCACCACCGGCAGGCGCAGGGGCGACAGGGTCTCGACCTCGGCTGCCGTGAGGCGCAGCTTGTCGTCGAGGGCGGTCTGGCGGATCGGCGCGAGGTCGTAGACGCCCGAGATCGCGAGCCCCGCGGCGACCGCCGGGTGGCCGAGATGCAGGGCGGTCAGCAGCCCGCCCGCCGACCAGCCGGCCAACACCAGGGGGCCGCCGATCCCGTGTGCGGGTCCGTGGCGGTCGATCCAGTCGAGCGCCGCGCCGATCTCGGCCGCGATCCGGGTCAAGCTCGCCTCCGGGGCGAGGGTGTAGCCGACCATCGCCACCGACCAGCCGGCGGCGTTCGGCCCCTCGGCGAAGCAGGCGAACAATTCCCGGGCGCCGCGCTGCCAGTAGCCGCCATGGAGGAAGACCAGGGCGGGGGCCGAGCCGTCGCGGGCCGGGTAGAGGTCGAGGGCGTTGCGGGCGCCCGGGCCGTACGAGATGTCGAGGCCGGCCGGATGCGCGGCCCGGTAGGCGGCCGAGGCGGCGTCGCGGGCGGCCACCTGGGCGGCGCTGTCGGCGACCGCGCGGGTGTTGTCGTAGCAGGCGCTGCGCGCGTCCCGGTCGAGTTCGGCCCAGCGGCGGCGCGGATCGGCCGGGGTCGGATCGTCCAGGCGGAAATCCAGAGCCATCGTGGGTTGTCTCCCGGCCTCCCGCCACACCATGACAGGCCGCCGGACCCGGGTCGAGGCGCCCGGCTCAGGAGGTAGCTCCCGGATCCTGGGCGCCGATCGCCCGCAGACCAGCACGGGCCACCGCGACATCCTGGTCGCTGGTGCCGGAGCCGACCCCGATGCCGCCCAGGCAGGCGCCGTCGATCACGATCGGCAGGCCCCCCGGGAGGTTGGTCAGCCGGCCGCCGGAGGCGAGGGCGACCGTCACGGCGAGATCGGCGGGGAGGCGGCCGGTGGGCGCGCCGTTCGAGGCGGCGGTCACCGCCTTGGCGAGCGCGCTCTCCCGCGACAGCAGCTTGGCGCCGTCCATGCGCAGGAAGGCGAGGAGGTTGCCGTCGGCATCGACCAATGCGACGTTCTCCGGCACCCCGATCGCCTCGGCCTGGGCGACGGCGGCCTGGAGGGCGGTCAGTGCCGCCGCATGGGTGAGCCGGGCGGCGGGACGGGTGGTGGCGGTCATCGCGGGCCTCGGCAGCGGTCTCGGCGGGGGAGGGGGCAGCGGGTCAGAAGCCGGGCCAGGCTCCCGGGATCGTGCCGCCATAGCCCCAGCCGGTAAACGGCGGGGCCGCGACCCGTTCCTGCGTAGCCGGGGGCAGGGCGCGGGCGAGGAGCCGGGGCGCCTGCCAGGCCTGCCAGCCCCGGAGCCGGTCGTGCTCGGCCATGCGGGCCAGGGTCGCGTCCGTGTCGGACACGTGCCGGTGGTGCGGCTTGCGATGGGGCGGCCGAGCCTCGGCCGGGGCGATCGCCAGCAGCAGCGCCACCGGCATCAGGATCGAGAAGATCAGGGGGCGCATGGTTCGGGCTCGCGGAGCGTGCGCGGCGGGGCCTTCACCGGCGGCTACGCTGCGCCGCGCCCCCGGTTCCGAGGCAGGGCGATTTTCGCCGATCCGAAGCCTGCGAAAACCCCGTAGGATGGGGAACGCCCTCCCCCGAGACGATGCGAGCCGCCCGATGCCGATCGCCGCTGAAAACCCCGCCGTGCAGGATCCGGTGGCGCTGCTCGAGACCCTCGTGGCCTTCGACACGGTGAGCGCGCGCTCGAACCTGCCGCTGATCGACTGGGCGGAAGGCTATTGCCGGGATCACGGCGCCGCCGTCGTCCGGGTGAGCGACGCCACCGGGACCAAGGCGGCGCTGCTCGTCAGCGTCGGCCCGTTCGCGACGCGGGCCGGCTACGTGCTCTCCGGCCACAGCGACGTGGTGCCGGCCGAGGGCCAGCCCTGGTCGTCGGACCCGTTCGTCCTGCGGGAGGAGGCGGGCCGGCTCTACGGGCGCGGCACCTCCGACATGAAGGGCTTTCTCGCGGTCTGCCTGGCGCTGCTGCCGGAGATGGTCGCAGCCGAGCTCGCGACGCCGCTCCACATCGCGATCTCGTACGACGAGGAGGTCGGCTGCCTCGGGGTGCGCCCGCTGATCGCCCGGATGCTGGAGCGGGGGCCGCGCCCGCTCGGCTGCTTCGTCGGCGAGCCCACCGGGATGGGCGTAGTGGTCGGGCACAAGGGCAAGTCCGCGGCCCGCCTCACCTTTCGGGGCAAGGCCAGCCATTCGGCCCTGGCGCCCGCGGGCGTCAACGCGGTGGAATACGCCGCCCGCTTCATCGAGCATGTCCGGCTGTCCGCGGAGGCGATCGCCCGGGACGGCGCCCGCGACCCGCTCTACGACGTGCCCCACACCACCGGCCTGTCGAGCGTGGTCCGGGGCGGCTCGGCGCTCAACATCGTGCCGGATACCTGCAGCGTCGAGTTCGAAGTCCGGGCGATCGGGGCCGACGATGCCGGGGCGCTGGCGGCGGCCGCGATCGCCTACGCCACCGAGACCCTGGCGCCACTGATGCGGGCGACGGACCCGGCCTGCGGCGTCGATGTCGAGCCGCTGATCGACTATCCCGGCCTCGACACCGACCCCGAGGCGGCGATCGTGACGCTCGCCAAGCGGCTGGCCGGGCGGAACGCGCACGGGAAAGTCTCGTACGGGACGGAGGGCGGGCTGTTCGAGCGGTTGGGCGGCGTGCCGGCCGTGGTAATCGGTCCGGGCTCGATCGCCCGGGCCCACAAGGCTGACGAGTACGTGACCCGGGATGAGCTCGCCGCCTGCGCGGACTTCGTCCGGCGGCTGATCCGGGAGTGCCGAGGCTGACGGCGCGGCGAAGCGCGGCCTGCCGTTCGAAGAGACTGAGAAGTCTGAGACCGTTCCGCCCGCCGTCGGGGGCCTACGAAGAATTGCCGGACCTCACGGCCGGCATCCCACGTGGGCGCGTCACGTCGAGGAGCGAGAGGCCAGATCGATCACAACGCGATCGCGTCCGGATCGGAGGGCCGCAGGTCGCTGCGGTCTCACCACGGGATCCGTCCGAAGCGGTCGACGAGCCGCTGGTACTCGGCGTTGCTCTCCTGCTTGGCGGTCCCGCCCTCGCCGACATGCGAGGTCCCGGATCCCGGATGCACGAGACGGTACACGAGCGGCAGGACGAAGCCGTGTCGCACGAGTTGAATGTTCGGGCCGCCGAAACGTAAAACGTTGGCCAGCCAAGGACGGACTTGAAAGGCGTCCTGCATGTTCGCCGGTGCCGTCGCCTCGACCAAGTGGGCGCGACGCAGGCCGGTTTCGGCCAAGCGCCCGAGCCATTCGTTGTCATAGTGCCACTTTGAGGACGGATCGATCGCGCCGACCTTCTCGAATGTGCTGCGGCGCATGAGCCAACCGGACGGCGCCGGAAAATCGTTGATCCGGACGGGCTCGTCGGCTTCGTTCACCTCGAGTTGAGTCGAGGAGACGAAGTCGAATCCGTCGAGGGCCCGGATGGCGACGGCGAGATATTGCGGCAGCCAGCGGTCGTCGTCCTCGAGGAAGCCGACGAGGTCCCAGCTGGTATCCACTGCTCGGATCGCCGCGTTCAATGCGGGGACCTGGGCCTTGCGGTCACTCCGCACGAACGTGATTTGTCGATGATCGGCGAGCCGCGCCGGAATCACGGTGTCCGCATCGACTCCGACGAAGAAATGGATCGTGAGCTGTCTATCAATGAGCTCCTGAGCCCCAGCGCTCGCAACGGCGTGCTCCAAGAAATAGAGATCGGATTTGCCGACCAGCGTCGAGGTCTTAAGCCGGGATGGCGTAATGATTGCAACTTTCATCCTGATTCTCTTCAATTTATGCGAATAAATTTAGAAATTCATCGCACTTTCAATTCGAATCGATATCTTTCAATTCGGATAAGCGATGTTCTCAAGCGCTAAACAATCCGAAACATTGCGCGTTTCGAACTGTCAAGTTGTTTTCAAGGATCCGATCTGAATGAATAATCTGCGTCATGTCCTTTATTCGCAAAAAATATACAACCAAAATTCTCAAATAAAGAAAATTTACACACATTTTCCACCAGATGCCGATCGATGTGCTGAATGGAATCGGCCGCTTTGCTGTTGTTCGGAAGTCACCAACAATGCAAGATGCGTGACCACCGCTTGAGCTGGTGAGCCCGCTCTGTTCGGCTAAGGTATCACGTACCGCATGCCGGAAGATCGACGGCCGGCACCCGACAAGAAACCTTTGCGCCGCTCGCGGTTTGGAGGAACGGCGGGCCGCGGAGCCGGCTCGGGAATTGTCGGAAGCGCATGGCCAGCCTCAGCGTCGCGATCGCGTTCGGCGTCCGCCTGCTCCTGGTGTTGCTGTTCCTGCCGTTCAGCGCGCTCGACAAGATCCTCAACTTCAAGGGCGCGGTCGGCCAGGCCCGGCAGGCGGTGCATGCCACCGGACCGGCGACCCTGCTGATCCTGATCGGGCTCGGGGTCGAGATCGGGATGTCGCTGTGCATCCTCACCGGCACCGCCGACCGGGCGGCGGCCTTCGTGCTGGCCGGCTATTGCGGCGTCACCGCGCTGCTGTGGAAACAGTTCTGGGCACCCGGCGATTTCTGGGCGGGCGGCAAGGGCCGCGAGCTGTTTTGGGATTTCTTGAAGAATTTTGCGCTGGCCGGCGGTTTCTTGCTGATCACCTTCGGGACGGGCGCCGGGACGGTCCAAGACTTCTTCGCCGACCCGCTCGCCTCGTCCCACCCCTACGCGGTCCAGGCCCGGCCGTAGAATCCGGGTTTCCAAAGGGCCCACGGCCCTTTGGCGGGGCGCGAAGCCCCGAGGTCTCACCCCTTCGGGATCGTAGCGACCATCGAGGGCCGGCCCTCGAACACCGCGTACCAAGCGGCGGTGGCGGGGCGTCCCTCGCGCCAGGCGAGATCGGGGAAGCGCAGGTCGAGATAGCCGAGGGCGCAGGCGATCGCGACCGTGCCGATATCCAGGACCGGCATATCGGCGACCAGGGTCTCGAACCGGTCGAGCGCCGCCGTGATCTTGCCGACCTGCCCGGCCTCCCAGGACTCCCAGCGCTGTGCCTCCGGGCGCAGGACCCGCTCGTAGCGAGTGAGCAGCGCGGCATCGAGCAGGCCGTCGGCGAGCGCCTGCCGGGTGAGCGCATCCCAGCGCGCCGGACCCTCGGGGAACAGGCGCGGGCCGGTCGACAGCCCGTCGAGATACTCGCAGATCACCCGGCTGTCGTAGAGGGCGGTGCCGTCCTCCAGCACCAGGGCCGGGATCTTGCCGAGCGGGTTGTGGGCGGCGACCTCGGGGGAGGGCCCGGTCGGCGAGGCCCCGGCGGCGGTGACGGCGATCTTGTCGATCAGCCCGGTCTCGTGGGCCAGCACCAGCACCTTGCGGGCGTACGGGGAGGCGGGGGAGTAGAGGAGCTTCATCGGACCGTCCCGGTTCGTGGTGACGTCGGGACCTCGCATTCCTGCCGGCTGGAATCCAGTCCGGACGCTGAAACCGGGTTTCCAAAGGGCGTGGCCCTTTGGCGGGGTCTTGGGGCGGAGCCCCGAAGGATCGGGCGAAGCCCGACACCAGGGTTCTGCCCTGGACGCGCACAAGGTCACGGACCTTTTGAAACCGGGCCTTTCAAGCGCGATCCGCGTCGGCCGGGATGAACCGCAGCGTGCCGGCCCGGCGGGTCGGTTGGCCGGTGTCGTTGGTGTGGTTGACCCCGTCCATGACGGGCACCGCGGGGAAGTCGAACGGGCTGATTCCGTCCAGGCACGCCACGTTCACGGCAAAGAGATCCTGGTTCGAGCGCCGCTGGTGATGGGTGTAGATCCCGCAGCGGGAACAGAAGAAGTGCTGCGCCGCTCCGGTGTGGAAGCGGTAGCTCGTCAACGCCTCCGCGCCTTGCAGGATCTCGATCCCGCCCGCTTCCGCCATGGCGACGACGGCGCCGCGCATCCGGCAGTACGAGCAGGTGCAGCGGCGGATCGAGTCGAAGCCGTCGCCGAGGGTCGCCCGGAAGCGCACCGCGCCGCAATGGCATTGGCCGGCATGGAGGGTCATGGTGCCCGGTCCCGTTCGGATCCCGCCTGCGCCCGGTCTTACGAGACGTGTCCGCTCGCGCTGGGCCACGGACGGGAGTGCCGATCGAGATCGGCGTCACGTTGGACGTAGCCCCGAAATTCGGGCCGGACAATCCATGAAAAGCTCGCGCGCTGCGTGAGAAAAACACGCGCGACGGTCCGGGGATGCACGCCTGAGATCAGCGGCAAGCGTTTGAACCCGTATGCCTTTCTTGCCGGTGCGCCGGTCGCCCCCCGGTCAGCTCGCCCGGACCACCACCTCCACGAGGTTGGCGCCGCCGGACCGGATCCCGGCCTCGATCGCCGGGGCGATGTCGGCGGCCCGGGTCACCCGCCGGGACGGCACCCCCATGGAGGTGGCGAGCGCCAGATAGTCGACGCGCGGGTCGGTGAGATCCATGGCGATGAAGCGGTTGGCCCGCACCGAGGCGTAGTGCGCCTGGCCCTTCATGAAGTTCTTCAGGATGTTGTACTCGGCGTTGTTGATCACCACGAAGGTGACCGGCAGCTTTTCGTGCGCGGCGGTCCAGAGCGCCTGGGGCGAGTACATCGCGGCGCCGTCGCCGACGACACAGACCACGGGCGCCCGGTCGATGCCGAGCGAGAAACCGACCGCGGCCGGCATGCCCCAGCCGAGCACGCCGCCGCGCATCGCCGCGTATTGGTGGGTGGACGGGCTGTCGAGGAAGGTCCGCAGATGGGTGAGCGTCGCAGGCGCCTCGTCGATGATCGTGGTCTGCGCCCCCACCGCCCGGGCCACCTCGCGGGCGGCGACGAGCGGCGCGATCACCGGATCGTCGAAGGCGGCGTCGGCCGCGGCGGCGAGCTTGGCCCGCCGCGCGGTCCGGGCCGTTTCCGCCTGTGCCCGCACCTCCGCGTAGGTGGCGGCGCGATCGGCCACGCGCGGGGCCAGCAGCGGCAGCAGCGCGTTCAGGGACGCCTGGATGTCGCCCACCGTCGACAGGCTGGTGGCGTAGGTGCGCCCGAGGTCGCGGACATCCGCGGAGAGCTGGAACACCTGCGTCCCCGGCGGCACCGCCGAGACCTCCGAGTAGAGGATGGTGATCAGCGACTTGCCGCCCAGCGCGAACACCGCGTCGTAGCGCCCGAGGATGTCGGCGATGGCGTCGGCCCGGGTCGGCAGGTTGCCGGCCCAGAGCGGGTGGGCGGTGGGGAAGGGGATGTGGGCCGGCCAGGACGAGCCGTAGACCGGCGCCGCCAGCAGGTCGGCGAGGGCCACGGCCTGGGCGGAGGCGTCGGAGGCGTCGATCTCGTCCCCGGCGATCAGGGCCAGACGGCCGGGCGCGATGGCGGCGAGTTTTTCGGCCAGCTTGTCGAGGGAGCCCGCCACCGCCCGCTGGTCGATGGTCGAGGTCTCGCCCGCCGGGGTCGCGGTCATCGCCTCCATCACGTCCATCGGCAGGGACAGGAAGACCGGGCCGGACGGGGCCGCGCCGCAATCGTGGAAGGCGCGGCGCAGGAGCACCGGGATCTGGTCCGGGCTGGTGACCTCGCGGGCCCACTTCACCACCGGGTCGGCGATGGCGACGAGGTCGCCCATCAGCAGCGGGTCGGAGAGGGCGTGGCGCAGGTCCTGCTGCCCGGCCGTGACCACCAGCGGCGTGCCGCTGACCTGCGCGTTCCACAGCGCGCCCATGCCGTGACCGAGGCCGCCGGCGGTGTGCAGGTTGAGGAAGGCCGGCCGGCGCGCGCCCTGGGCGTAGCCGTCGGCCATCGCCACCGCGGTCGCCTCCTGCAGGGCGAGGATGTAGCCGATGTCCTGCGCCTCGGTGAGCGCGTCGATCAGCGGCAATTCGGTGGTGCCGGGATTGCCGAAGATGTAGCGCACGCCCTCCGAGCGCAGCACATCCAGCAGCAGGTCGGCGCCCCTCCGGCTCCCGGCGGCATCCACGGTCTCGATCGACATACGCAACCCTCCTCCGCCCCCCGGCGGAATCAGTGCGACGCTACCCCATGACCGCGCCGCGACGAAGACCCGAGGCGCGGGATCGAGTTTCCAAAGGGCGAGCCCTTTGGCGGGTTGTCAGGGCGGAGCCCTGACGGAGCCGAACGCTAGAGCCGTGCCCGACCACGTTGGGTCGGGTCACGCCTCTAAGCTCTTGTTTTGACGCGCTCGCTTGCGCCGAACCGGTATCCACTTCGGCGGCGAGCGCTCTAGAGGCCGATCGGCAGCAGCCCGGGCGCCAAAGCCGCGGCGGCCCGCGGCCCGTCCTTGACCAGGCGAATCGCCGTGCGGGCGACGCGATTGCGCAGGCGCCGGGCCCGCCAGAGCGTCCCCGTCTCCACGGCGAGGCCACGGGCGTAGACGCTGGCGCGCAGGCTGCGCGCGTCGCAGGCCTGCTTGACCGGGTCGGCATAGAACGCCGCGATTTTTTCGCGACCCATGCCGGGGGTGGCGAGCCAGGCCGGCACGTGGACCCGGGCGAGCCGGTCGGCATCGGTGAGCAGCTTGCCGATCCCGGTGCCGGGGATCGGGCAGGCGGTCTGGAAGGCGTCGCCGATCAGCACCAGCCCGTCGCGCTCCACCCCGTCGGCCCGGGCGAGGTCGATCGGCCGGACCTCGAGGGGGCCGGACACCGACAGGTCCGGGCAGTGCCGCGCCAGGTGGGGCATCATCGCCCGCAGGGTGGCTTCCGGGTCCCGGCGCAAGGCCGCGACCCAGGGCTCGCCGGGATCGCGGTAGCAGAACAGGTTGGCGCGCATCACCTCCCCGATCGGGAACAGGGTCAGGTAGGCGTCGCGCCCGCCGAACCCCTCGGCGAAGTAGGTCATGGCCGGGAACGGGAAGGCGGCCCGCGGCGCCGCCATGTCGAAGCCGACCGCCAGGGAGTGGCGCGGGCTCAGCGCCCGCTTGGCGATGCCGGCCTTGGCGAGCAGCGCATGGCCGAGCCCGGTGGCGAGCACAACGAGGCGCGCCTCGATCCGGCGGCCGTCGCTCAAGGCGAGAATCTGGCGATCCGGCCCGAGCTCGAAATCGGCGACCCGCCCGGGGGTCAGCAGCCCGTCGGGCAGGGCGGCCCGGGCGGCCCCGACCAGGACGGGATAATGCGCGCCCCATTCGCGGGCGGCCTCCCGGTAGGCGAGGCGGCCATAGCGGACCACCGCGACCTCCTCGGTCGCCGTCGTGCAGGCGGCCAGAGCCGCCCCGAAGCCGAGACCCTCGAACAGGGCCATCTGGTCGGCCCCGAATTTCTCCGCCCGGAAGTCGCGGCGCGCTTCGCCGCGTTCGGCCTGGGCGTCGATCAGCGTGACCCGGGTCCCGGCGCGGGCGAGCGCCCCGGCCAGGCAGCTCCCGGCCAGCCCGGCGCCCACCACGGCTACGTCGTAGCGATCCACCACGCTGCCCATCGCTGTCATCGCAAAGTCGTCCCGTTCCCGGCGCCAGAGTTTGAATGCACGAAACCGCACAGATGGCAGCGATGATGACGCCCGTAAAGCACGTACGTAATCTTTTTAGAGCCTGGAAACATTCGTTTACAGGACGACAACGAAGCTTTCAGGCCGCCTCATCTTCTGATTGAATCGCCGCACCTTATCCGGATCTCCTACCCAACCCGGATCTGTGCCGCGCTCACGCCCGCAACTGCGCCACGAAGGCGCGCATGAACGGCGGCAGGCCGTCGAGGTCGCGCAGGCACAGGGTCAGGTCGCGGCGGGCCCACGAATCGGAGAGCGGCACCACCGCGATGGCGAGCCCTTGCGCGGCGCGGGCGGCGGCGCTCTCCGGGAGCACCGCGAGCCCGACCCGGGCCTCGACCAGGCGGCAGACGGCATCGAAGCCGCGCAGCTGCACCCGCAGGCGCATCGGCCGCCCCTCCCGCACCGCCTGGGCGACCAGGAACCGGCTGATGGCGCTGCGCCGGTCGAGGCCGACGAGGTCGTGGCCGAGCACCTCCACGAAGGCGATGTCGGCGCGCGCCGCCAGGGGATGGTCCCGGGCCGCCACCAGCACGAACCGGTCCTCCCGGAACGGGAAGGTCTGGAGCGAGCCGGTATCGACCGTGCCGGACAGGATGCCGAGATCGGCCACGCCCTCGGCCACCAGCCCGACGATCTCCTCGGAGGTGCGCTCGTCGATCTCGACCCCGATCCCGGGATGGCCGGCCAGGAAGGCCGAGAGGGCGTCGGGCAGGAACTCGGTCAGCGCGTTGGTGTTGGCGAGCACCCGGATCTGCCCGGCCGCACCGCCGGAGAACACCGCCATCTCCTCGCGCAGGCGCTCGACGCCGGCCAGGATCTCCCGGGCATGGGTGAGGAGCGCGCGCCCCGCCGGGGTCGGGCTGACGCCCTGCCGGCCCCGGGTCAGGAGCGCGGCGCCGAGGGAGTCCTCCATCAGCCGGATCCGCGTCGAGGCGGCCGCCAGGGCGAGGTTCGCCCGCGCCGCCCCGTGGGTGATCGAGCCGGCCTCGACCACGTGCCGGAACAGGCCGAGATCGGTGAGATCGAACCGCATCATCACCGAAGGTCCTTCCCGGGAGCGGCATCACGGAGCGCCTTCGTCCCGTGGCGACGGCGCGGGACGGTATCGTCGCACCGCCGGCCTGTCAGCGTCGCCGGACCAATGCCCGGGCATGGAAGGCGCCAGGACAAATCGAAAACCATCACTATAAGATCCATGAAAATCTGAACTCGGAGCATTCAATTTATATTCACGCCATAAAAATTGCCACGTCTCGGTTTATTTATGAGATCATCAAATGAAACTCAGCAGAACAGACGTTTAGTCCATCTCTTAGATCAAAATTACCGCCCAACGCGAGCATGAGAACATTTACTCCCCTTTAACGTGCAATATTACAAATGTGTCACATCGTCGAAGAGACCTTCCGCATTGAGGACGGCACCTTCACCCGCAATCGTCCCGGACCGGATCATGACCGCGTTCAGCCCGATGGATCCGATCTTGGAAAGCCACGGCTCTCGGTGCCCGCAGGCTCCCCAAAGCGCGGCGCCGACACCCCGCCGATCCCGCGCCGGGCACGCACCCGCGGAGCGAGACAAGACGCCATGATGGATGCGCTCCTGGTTGACGACAGCGCGACCATGCGCCGGCGCCTGCGCCAGATGCTGGAGGCCAAGCCCGACGTCAGCGTGACCGACTACGCCGACCCGGCCGCCGCCCTCGTGGAGGCGCAGATGCGCGCCTTCGATCTCGTGCTGGTCGATTACCACATGCCCGCGATGGACGGGATCGCGTTCATCCAGCGGATGCGCACGATCCCGCACTACGCCCAGGTGCCGATCGCGATGGTCACCAGCGACATCTCCGACGCGGTGCGGCTCGCCGCCCTGGAGGCGGGGGCGACCGACTTCCTCGACAAGTCCATGCGGGGCGTCGAGCAGACCGTGCGGCTGCGCAACCTGATCCGCCTCGCCAAGGCGGTGCGGCGGCTGGCCGAGCAGGCCGCCTGGCTCGACGGCGAGGTCGAGGCCGCCCTGCGGCACATGCGCGAGCGCGAGGAGGAGATCATCTTCCGCCTGTCGCTGGCGGTCGAGTATCGCGACAACGACACCGGCGACCACACCTGGCGGGTGGCCCGCTACAGCCAGATCGTGGCCGAGGCGCTCGGCCTGTCGGCGGAGCTGTGCCGCAACCTGTACCTCGCCGCGCCGCTGCACGATGTCGGCAAGGTGGCGATCCCGGACGGGATCCTGCTGAAACCCGGCCGGCTCGACCCGGACGAGTTCGCCCTGATCAAGACGCACGCGACCATCGGGCAGCGCATCCTGGGCGGCAGCAGCTCCGAGCTGATCCGGCTGGCCGCCGAGATCGCCGAAGCGCATCACGAGAAATGGGACGGCAGCGGCTATCCGAAGGGGCTCGCCGGCACCGAGATCCCCCTGGCGGCCCGGATCGTCGCGGTGGCGGACGTGTTCGACGCCCTGACCACGCAGCGGCCCTACAAGGAGGCGATGTCCTTCGAGGCGGCCCTCGGCTGCATCCGGGCCGATAGCGGCCGCCATTTCGACCCGGCCTGCGTGGAGGCCTTCTGCGCGCGCTGGCCGGACGTGCTGGTGGCCGGCGGGCAGGAGCGGGGCGCGGTCCGACCGGGCGCCCGCGCCGTCACCGAGCCCTGGGCCCGGGTGCCGACCCTGCTCCGCGAGATCGCCGCCGAGACACCCGTTCTGGCAGGCCGGTTCGTGGACGAAGCCCCCGCCCGCAGACGCCACGGATGAGGGCGCCGATCACAGGTCATCTGTGAAAATCCCGGATTCAAAAGGTCTGGACCCAGCGCTTTCAAGGTGTTTGGCCCCGTGCGCGTCGTGGGATCAGGGCTCCCGAGCAGATCACGCGCGCCCCTTTCCCGGACAGGTGAAGCGAAGCGGAACCTGATCCGGGACCCAGCACACGAAGCGCCGCGCCAGCGGCACAGGTCGATCGGACGGACGCTGCGCGCCGTCGTGTGCTGGGTCCCGGGTCGCATTCCGCTGGCGCTGCATGCGCCCGGGAAAACGGCCGTGC
>NZ_JAKSYK010000060.1:0-378 GCF_022829425.1 Methylobacterium sp. J-072
ACAACAGTCAGGGCCGATAGGGCAGCTGAGGTGAAGTCGCCGATCACGACGGGCTTAGGCGTCTTCATCGTGGCTGCGGTTTCCTCGAACGTGCTGGACCAGCTCGGAGTCGAGAATGCTCCATTATTGGTTGTGGCGGCCGGGCTCATAGCTATCGGCGCCGTCGTGATGCTCAAATGGCGCCATCTGGCGCCCTCCAGAAAAGGTGCCAACGGCGTGACGGTCGCAGCCGAACTCAGGCGCTCTATGTCGTCTACATGCCTACGCGCGGTCTCACGCCCCCTCTCCGCATCTGCGTCCTTGACGACGCGGCTTGCGACGAGGTTGCCAATGGCCGACGCACCGGGTTCGTCGCGTGGTCAGCTGGTAGTGTCTACG
>NZ_JAKSYK010000094.1:0-80635 GCF_022829425.1 Methylobacterium sp. J-072
GACGGCGAAGAAGTCGGGGTCGTGCGAGAGGTCCATCACGGTGGTCCGGGATCGGCTGCGCAGGTGCGCAGCCCATAGCCGATTCCGGGCCGGTCACGCGGTGCCGAATCCCACCCTACAGCACCGGATCCGCGTCGATGCGCATCCGCAGGATCGCGTAGGGGCGCTGCTGCAGGTCCTGGCCGCGGTTGAATTCCGGCCGGCGGTTGACCTGGGCGCCCGAGATGTAGAGCCAGCGGTCCGGGGTGATCCAGAACGTGTCGGCCCAGACCAGGCGGTCGTCGGCGGCGAGCACCTCCACGGTGCCGTCCGGCCAGCGCCGGCCGACGGCGTTGTGCTCCTGCAGGCTGAGATAGATCCGGTCCTGCGAATCTGTTGTCAGGCCGCCGGTCATGCCCTTCTCGCCGAGATCCTGGACCTTGGCGGCCAGGGCCGCGTCCGACACGGTCGGGTCGAGCAGCGCCGCGGTCTCCACCGCGTAGAGGCGCCGGCTCATCAGCGGCGCGTAGTACAGGCGGCGCCCGTCCGGGCTGATCGCGATGCCGTTGGCGCCGCCCTTCGGGTGCTTGGCCGGCGTATCGCCCTTCTGCTCCATCACGGGCCGCAACTCCACGAACTTGACCAGGCCCTCCTCCGTGGCGGTGCTCGGATGGTCGGCGAGGCGGCGTGTCACCCGCCCGCTGGCGAGGTCCACCGCCAGGATCGCCCCCTGGCCGCCCTGGCCCTGGTCGGTGATGTAGGCGAGCGCCCGGTCGTCGCGCACGTCGACGCGGAGGTCGTTCAGGGAGGAATGCTCGACGACACCGGCATCGAGCGGGATCACCCGGCGGATCCGGTCCTGGGTGATGTCGATCTCCACGAGCTTGGCGCCCCCCGGCACCGGCTTGCCCTTGCCCTCGGGCAGGCCGGAATCGAGGATCCAGAACGTGTCATTGCGGTCGAACACGCCGTTGGGCACGTGGAACAGGGTCGCCTGCGGGTCCTTCGGGTCCGGCTTATTGGTCCGGGCGTCCGGGTAGGGCTTCACCGAACCGTCGGGCAGCACCTCGCCCAGCGTCACCGGTTCCGATCCGGTAAAGCGCGGCATCATCACGAACATCCGGCCGCCCCGGGCGATCGCCAAGCCGGTGGGCGTGGACGGGGCGTCGGCACCCATCGCCAGTTCCAGCACCCCGGCGGGGCGGCTGGTAGGGGGCTCGCGGTGGGGCGACGACGCGGCGCTCGCCGGTCCGGCCGCGAGGGCGACGAGACCCGATCCGATCAGGCGGCGGCGGTCGAGGGGCATGCAGATCCTGTGGCTTGGCGGTCGGGCCGGCGGCCCGCCTTCGCCGCTTCCGGCGGGTCGAGGGGCCTCCCCGGCCTGCAGGGTCGGGAAT
Source organism: Methylobacterium sp. J-072 (assembly GCF_022829425.1). Taxonomy (NCBI): domain Bacteria; kingdom Pseudomonadati; phylum Pseudomonadota; class Alphaproteobacteria; order Hyphomicrobiales; family Methylobacteriaceae; genus Methylobacterium; species Methylobacterium sp. J-072. Next base: position 1,377 of record NZ_JAKSYK010000094.1, read on the forward strand.
ACCGGCCCAACGCGCGGCAGGGGCGGGCGATCCCGCCTCGGATCGCGGCGCAGGCGCGCGAACACGGATCCTCCGGTACTGATCAGATCTGTGATCCTGCGTATCGAACGGCAGACATCTTCGCTGCGTTTCATATTTGTGCACGTATCAATGTCGTAAGAAGTTTTTTACGAGCAAATATAAGACAATTATCGATTTAATATCTATATTTATGTATTGATAAAATTGTTGACATTCCTGTCTGTCCCGCGCTAAGGGCGGTTCAGTATCAGTAACGACATCGATCGGTTGCGGAGTATCCGGTCGCGCAGCAGAAGTTTTTTAACAGACCCGCGTGGAACCGCGGGCCGATTGCCGCCGGCAAGACCTTCGCGTCTTTCATGGGGTCGGGATCGGGTCCGGATATGCCGTGTTCCGGCCTCCGGTGTTCATGATCGCATCGTCATGGTACCTCGCTACGGTCGCCGGTGCGGCGGCCGCGCGGGGGGACTCACGCTCAACACGGGACTGGACAGCCGTCTTCCAGCGCTGCGACGCGCGCGGGGACAGGGCCGAGATCGACAGGTAGGAGACCCATGGATCCCCAAGGATCCGGACATGAGCCGGAGGCCGCGCCGCCACGGAGCGCCCAGCCGCGGGTCCTCGCGGTGGCGGTCCAGAAGGGCGGCACCGGCAAGACCACGCTGGCGGCCTCGCTCGCCGTCGCAGCCGCGGAGGCCGGCGAGCGTGTGACCGCCCTCGATCTCGACCCGCAGGGCTCCCTGGCCGGCTGGGGCGCGACGCGCGAGACCGACATCGTGGCGATCGACCGGCTCCAGCCTTGGGAGATCGGCCAGCTCCCGGAAATTCTGGACATCCTTGCCCAGCAGGGCACGACCCTCGTCGTCCTCGACACCGCCGGCAGCGCCAGCGGGCTGGCGCCCGCCTTGAAGGATGCGGATTTCGTGCTGATGCCGGTGCGGCCCTCGCGCCTCGACATCGTGGCGGCGCGCCCGACCCTCCAGGCCCTGATGACTCTCGGCCTGCGCGGCCGGTTCGCCCTGGTGCTGAACCAGTGCCCGCCGCCGCCCTCGCCGCGCACCAGCGCCTATGCTGCGCAATTGCGGGCGCTGGGCGTGCTGGCCGAGCCGGGCATCATCCACCGGGTCGATCACCAAGACGCCCTGGCGACCGGGCTCGGCGTCACGGAATACGCGCCCGCGAGCCCCGCCGCCGAGGAGATCCGGGCCCTGTGGGCCTGGATCGACGCGAAGATGCGGGCGTCTGACGCTCAGCCCTGAGCGAGCGCTGCGAGGATCCGCGCCCAGGAGCGCGTGCCCTTGTGGAAGCTCGTCAGGTCGTACTTCTCGTTGGGCGAGTGGATCCGGTCGTCGTCGAGGCCGAAGCCGATCAGCAGCGTGTCGCGGTCCAGGAGCCGCTTGAAGTCGCCGACGATCGGGATCGAGCCGCCGGCACCCACGGTCACGGCCGGCACGCCCCATTCCTCGGCGAGCGCCGTCTTGGCGGCCCCGAGCTGCGGCATGTCGAAGGGCAGGCTGATCGCCCGCGAGCCCTTGTAGGTGATGAATTCGACTTTGCAGTCCGCCGGCACCCGTTCGCGCACGAAGGCCTCGAACCGTTCGGCCAGAACCTTCGGGTCCTGGTCGTCCACGAGGCGGAACGAGATCTTGGCCGAGGCGGTGGAGGCGATCACCGTCTTGGTGCCCTCGCCGGTATAGCCGCCGATGATGCCGTTGGCGTCGCAGGACGGGCGCGACTGCACCAGCTCGATCGGCATCCGCCCGCGCTCGCCGGCCGGCTCCTTCAGGCCGATCGGCCCGAGCAGCGTCTCGGGCGTCAGGCCCAGGCCGCGCCACTGCTCCAGCACCTCGGGCGGGCGCTCGTGCACGCCGTCGTAGAAGCCCGGGATCGTCACCCGCCCGTCTTCATCGTGCAGGTCGGCGATGATCTTGGCGAGCACGTGGATCGGGTTGCGCGCGGCGCCGCCGAAGAAGCCCGAATGCAGGTCCCGGTCGGCGCAGGTGACCTTCACCTCGAAATACGCGAGCCCGCGCAGGGACGAGGTGATGGCGGGCGTGCGTCGGTCCCACATGCCGGTGTCGCACACGAGCACCACGTCGCAGCCCAGGCGGTCGCGGTTGGCCGCGACCCATTCCGGCAGGCCCTGCGAGCCGCTTTCCTCGGCGCCCTCGATCAGGATCGTGACGCCGCAGGGCAGCTCGCCGCTCATCGCGATATGGGCCCGGCACGCCTCCACGAAGGTCATGACCTGGCCCTTGTCGTCGGAGGCGCCGCGCCCGACGATCGTTTTGTGACCCTCCGCATCCGACGCGATGCGCGGCTCGAAGGGCGGCGTCGTCCACAGGTCGAGCGGGTCGACCGGCTGCACGTCGTAATGGCCGTAGAACAGCACGTGCGGCGCGCCGGGCTTCGGCTTGGTCGCGAGCACCACCGGGTGAAGGGACGTGTCCTCCACGGAGGTCTCGAAGCCGAGCGCCGTGAGGTCCTGGGCGAGCCACGCGGCGGCGGCCCGGCAATCGCCGGCATGGGCCGGCTCGGTCGAGATCGACGGGATCCGCAGGAAGGCGAACAGCCGCTCCAGGGCGTTCTCCAGGTCCGTGTCGATGTCGTTGAGGATCGCGTCGAGCGCGGCCATCGGGGGCTCCGGGATGCGGCAGGATTTTTCGAGACGACAGAGTTACCCGAGGCGAGGTGGGCGCGGCAACGCCCGAACGTCCAACCCTGAGACCGATCGTCCTCGGAACGGGAGCAGATTGGAATGGTTATCGACAGAACCGTCTGGCTGGCGCGCCCGTCGCTCCGTCGCCGCACCCAGACCGATCCGTTCCCCGCCCGGATTCGCGGCGGCTCCAGACCTTGGACCAGCCCATGCTTCTCGAAAAAAGTCCGCCGGTGCGGGCCGATGCCGGCCTCGCCATCACCCTGACGATCAACGGGCAGCGGCGCGAGCTCACGGTCACGCCCTGGACCACGCTGCTCGATCTCCTGCGTGAGAAGCTCGACCTCACCGGCACCAAGAAAGGCTGCGACCACGGCCAGTGCGGCGCCTGCACGGTGCTGGTCAACGGCACCCGGGTGAATGCCTGCCTGACGCTGGCGGTGATGAAGGACGGCGCCGAGATCACCACGGTCGAGGGCCTCGCTGGCCTCGGCGACCGGGGCGGCAGCAACGCGCTGCATCCGATCCAGGAGGCGTTCATCGAGCACGACGCCTTCCAGTGCGGCTACTGCACCCCGGGCCAGCTCTGCTCCTCGGTGGGACTGATGAACGAGGGCCACGCCCACAGCCGCGAGGAAATCCGGGAGGCGATGAGCGGCAACATCTGCCGCTGCGGCGCCTACACCAACATCGTCGATGCCATCGAGGACGTGATGCAGGGAGCGGCGCGATGAACCGGTTCGATTATGTCCGCGCCGGCACGGTGGCGGAGGCGGTCCAGGCTTACGGGGCGGGGGCGCGGTTCATCGCGGGCGGCACCAACCTGATCGACCTGATGAAGTACGAGGTCGAGAAGCCGGGCCGGCTGATCGACATCACCCGCCTGCCCCTCGACGGCATCGAGGCGCATGAAAGCGGCCTGCGGCTCGGGGCGCTCGCAACCAACGCCAAGGTGGCCTACGACGAGCGCGTCGCCGCGCAATACCCGCTGTTGCGCAACGCCATCCTGGCCGGTGCCTCGGCGCAGCTGCGCAACGCCGCCTCCACGGGCGGCAACCTGCTGCAGCGGACCCGCTGCTACTACTTTTACGACACGGCCACGCCCTGCAACAAGCGCGAGCCCGGCTCCGGCTGCCCGGCGATCGGCGGCGTCAACCGCATCCACGCGATCTTCGGGGCGAGCGAGAGCTGCATTGCCACCCACCCGTCCGACATGTGCGTCGCCCTGGCGGCGCTCGAGGCGACGGTCCGGGTGAGTGGGCCGCAGGGCGAGCGGACGATCCCGTTCGCGGATTTCCACCGCCTGCCGGGAGACAGCCCCGAGATCGACACCAACCTCGCCCCCGGCGAGATCGTCGTCTCGGTCGACCTCCCCGAGAGCAGGTTCCCGCAGCACTACACCTACCTGAAGCTGCGCGACCGGCTGTCCTACGCCTTCGCGCTGGTCTCGGTGGCGGCCGGCGTCGAGCTCGACGGCGACACGATCAAGACCGCCCGCCTGGCGCTCGGCGGCGTCGCCCACAAGCCCTGGCGCAACCGCGAGGCCGAGGCGCTGCTGGAGGGCAAGCCCGCCACCCGCGAGAGCTTCCAGCAGGCGGCCGACCTCATCGTCTCCGAGGCCAAGCCGCAATCGGCCAACGGCTTCAAGATCGACCTCGCCCGGCGGGCCATCGTGCGCGGCCTCGAACAGGCTGCTGCCGGCACGCCCCAGTCGCTCAGCGACAAGCGCATCCAGTAGGCATCCCGATATGACCCAGACCTTCAGCTCCACCGGCCACGACACCTTCGTCGGCAGCCCGCGCAGCCGCATCGACGGACCCGCCAAGGTCACCGGCTTGGCCAAATACGCGGGCGAGTTCGCCGCCCCGGACCTCGCCTACGGCTATGTGGTATCGAGCGCCATCGCCAAGGGCCGGATCGCGGCGATCGACTCCGCTGAAGCCGAGGCGGTGCCGGGCGTCCTCAAGGTGATTACCCACGAGAACCGGCCGCGCACCGCGTGGCGGGACAAGAACTTCCAGGACGCGGTGGCGCCCCCCGGCTCGCCGTTCCGCGCCCTCTATGACGACCTGATCGTCTATAGCGGCCAGCCGGTCGCCCTGGTGGTGGCCGAGGATTTCGAGACGGCGCGCTACGCCGCCTCGCTGATCCAGGTCCGCTACGAGGCCCAGGAGCCGACGACCGACCTCCGGGCCGTGCGCGGCGAGGCCTACGATCCGCCCGGCAAGCGCGAGGGCATCAAGCCGCCGCCGGAGCCGTGGGGTGACGCCGACCAGGCCTTCGGCAGCGCGCCGATCCGCGTGCAGGGCGCCTACACCCTGGCCAACGAGCACCACAACCCGATGGAGCCGCACGCCACCACGGTGGTGGTGGAGAAGGACGGGACCTACACGGTCTACGACAAGATCCAGGGCGTCTCGAACAGCCACCAGTATCTCGCCAACGTGTTCGGCCTGAAGCCCGATCAGGTGCGGGTGCTCAATCCCTATCTCGGCGGCGGCTTCGGCTCCGGCCTGCGCCCGCAATACCAGGCCTTCCTGGCGATGCTGGCCGCCCAGGAGCTGAAGCGCTCGGTCCGGGTGACCCTGACCCGCGACCAGATGTGGTCCTTCACCTACCGGGGCGAGGCGCTGCAGACCGTGTCCCTCGGTGCCGAGGCGGACGGGACCCTAACGGCGCTCCGGCACGATGCCGTGCAGGGCACCTCTCATTACGAGGATTACCAGGAGGTCATCGTCAACTGGTCGGGGGTGCTCTACCGCTGCGATAACGTCGCCCTGACCTACCGGATCGCCAAGCTCGACACCGCCACCCCGGGCGACATGCGTGCGCCCGGCGCCGTCACCGGCGTCTTCGCCATCGAGACCGCCATGGACGAGCTCGCCTACGCGACCGGGATGGATCCGATCGCGCTGCGGCTGAAGAACTACGCGGAGTCCGACGCCACCGCCGAGGGCAAGCCGTTCGGCTCCAAGGAGCTGAAGGCCTGCTTCACGCAGGGCGCCGAGCGCTTCGGCTGGTCCAAGCGCAGCCCCGAGCCCCGCTCCATGCGCGAGGGCCGCGAGCTGGTCGGCTGGGGCGTCGCCACCGGCGTCTGGGAATCGATGATGATGCAGTCGAGCGCCATCGCGACGCTCACCGCCGACGGCCGGCTGGTGGTGGGCAATTCCACCGGCGACATCGGCACCGGCACCTACACGATCCTGACCCAGATCGCCGCCGACACCCTCGGCCTGCCGATGGAATCGGTCACCACCAAGCTCGGCGACACGCGCCTGCCCGAGGCGCCGGTCGCCGGCGGATCCTGGACCGCGGCCTCTTCCGGCACCGCCGTGATGAAGGCCTGCCGCAATGTCGGCGAGCAGCTGTTCAAGCTGGCTCGCGGTCTCGAGAACTCGCCGCTCGCCAATGTCGACGTCGACCGCGCCGTCTTCGAGGACGGTCGCATCTCGGTGGCGGGTGATCCCAGCCGCAGCGTCTCGATGGTCGAGGTGATGCGGGCGGCCGGGGTCGACAAGGTCGAGGCGGTGGAGCAGGCCGGCCCGGACAAGGACTTCAACGACACCTACCAAGCCTACACCCACGGGGCGATCTTCGTGGAGGTGAAGGTCGATGAGGAGCTGGGCCAAGTCCGGCTCACCCGGGTGGTCTCGGCGATCGCCGCGGGCAAAATCCTGAACCCGAAGACCGCGCGCAGCCAGATTTTGGGCGGCGTGGTGATGGGGATCGGCTCGGCGCTCGAAGAGGAGTCGATGCTCGACCACCGCTTCGGCCGGTTCATGAACCACAATCTCGGCGAGTATCATGTGCCGGTTCACGCCGACATCTACGACATCGACGTGATCTTCGTGGACGAGGAGGACAAGGCCAATCCGCTGGGCGTGAAAGGCCTGGGCGAGATCGGCATCGTCGGTACCGCGGCGGCGATCACCAACGCGGTGTTCCACGCCACCGGCAAGCGGGTGCGCGACCTTCCGATCACGATCGACAAGCTGCTGTGACGGGTGAGCAGCCGATGTTTCCCGTGAAACATCGGCTGCTTCCGGGACTCACAAGTCGTTACAGAAAGACCGTCGTACAGAGTGTGCGGCGGTCTTCGTGCATGAGCCCTCCTTGAGCCACCTTCTGCAATCCTGGCGCTTCTGGGCGCTTGCCGCCGCCGGATTCGCAGCGCTGACCGCGATCCTCGCCAAGGTCGGGGTTGCGGGCGTGCAATCGGATGTCGCCACCTTCGTGCGCACCCTGGTGATCGTCGCCTTCGCGGGGGCGATCGTGGTCGGCTCCGGCCAGACCGGAGGACTCGCGCAGATCTCCGGCCGCAGCTTGGTCTTCCTGGTCCTGTCGGGGCTCGCGACCGGGGCGTCGTGGCTGTGCTACTTCCGGGCGCTGTCGCTGGGCGATGCCGCCCGGGTTGCGCCGCTGGACAAGCTCAGCGTCGTGCTGGTCGCGATCCTCGGCGCCGGCCTGCTCGGCGAGACATTGAGCTTCGCAGCGTGGGCAGGGGTCGGACTGATCGCCGCCGGGGCAGCCCTGGTCGCCTCGGGCTGGTGATCGTCTCACGGGATGAGCGCCAGCACACCGATCCGTTTACCGGTCGGGTGCATCCTGGCGGTCTCGTGCGAAGGAGACCTCCCATGCAAGCGGTCTATCGCGGCTTCGAGACCTCGCTGCTCGGTCTCGCTTTCTGCCTCGGCCTCGGCGCTTGCCTGACGCTCGGCACCCCGCCGGCGCCGGGCGACGGGTTCGCCGTCACCCTGCCGATGCTCTCCGTGACGCGCGCCGGGCCCTGAACCGGGGGCATTGGAGCGCGTGACGCCGAAGTGGATACCGGTCCGGCGGCAAGCGCGCTGAAATCAAGGATTTGGCGTCGTTCCCGATTGCAACGCCACGGTACACGACAGGGGCTCGCTTGGTCCTGCTCGGCGCTCCTCCCATCCAATCCCCTCATCCTGAGGCGGCGTAGCGCAGCGGAGGCCTCGAAGGAGCCCTCCAGCCAGCCGCGCGATCCCTGGAGACCTCCTTCGAGGCTCGCTGCGCTCGCACCTCAGGATGAGGGAGGGGGTTGGGATCAACCTATGGTGTCCGTCAGCCGGCACAGTCAATCGATCCGGCGCCCTTCGATGTCACGCTGTCGCGCACCGTATTGAAACGCGATCGGGACCGACTCGTCTAAGCGGCACTCCGGCCCGCGCGGAACATGAAGTTGCGCGCCTCGTCGTCCATCTCGGCCTTGAAGGTGTGGTGGCCCTTCAGAGCCTCGGTGGCCTGCGCGGCCGGGCGGGCGTTGATCGCGTCGAGGTGGCGCTTGACGTTCGGCAATCCCGCGAAGGCGTCCTCGCCCAGCACGAACGGCACCATCCGGGCCCAGCCCCACACCGCGATGTCGACGATCGTGTAGGTCTCGCCCAGCACGAACGGCCGGTCCGCGAGCCGCGTGTTCAGGATGTCCCAGTGGCGGCGCGCTTCGAAGGCGTAGCGCTCAGTGGCGTAGGCGCCGCCGTCGCGGGCGAAGTGGCGGAAATGGACGCATTGGCCGGAGAACGGCCCGATGCCGGTGGCCACGAACATCAGCCAGGACAGCATCTCGCCCCGCACCGCCTCGCCCTCGGGCAGGAACTGGCCGGTCTTGCCCGCGAGGTAGAGCAGGATCGCGTTCGAATCGAACACCGTCACGTCGTCGTCGACGATGGTCGGCACCTTCGCGTTCGGGTTGAGCGCCGTGTAGGCGGGATCGAACTGCTCGCCCATGCGCGGATCCACCGGCACCGGCTCGTAAGGCAGGCCCATCTCCTCCAGGCAGAGGGCGACCTTCATCGGGTTGGGGCTGAGATTGTAGAAGAATCGAATCACGGCGCTCTCCCTGAACGGCTGCGAACGGTTGTCCGCGGGCCGAGCCTGCGCAAGCCGCGCCGGTGCGGGGCGGCTATTCCACCACGATCTTGTAGCTGCGGCCCGGCACCAGGGCGGCGCCGCGCTCCAAGCCGTTGAGGACCAGGAACCGGTCGAGCGCCCGGTCCGGCACCGCCATGCGGTGGGCGAGTTCCTCGGCGCTGGTCGAGCCGGCCTGGACCACCTGCAGCCGCAGGGGCCGCAGCACCGCCTCCTCGGGGGTGATCGCCCGCAGGCTCGCGACCCAGGGGCGGAAGGCCGGCTCAGGGTCGGTTGCGCCCTGGGCGGCCATGATCATCCGGAAGGTCGCGTCGTCGACCCGGATCGCCGCGAGGCGGAAGGTCCAGTCCTTGCCGCGGGACAGCGCGAAGGCTGCCGGGTGGCCGCCGACCTCGCGGGTCTCGAACCCGGCCGGGTCGAGGGCGTCGTTCCAGCTGCCCTTCAGGGCCGCGTCGAGGGGCTGGCCGTCCTTGGCCTCGATCTGGTCGAACAGCAGCCGCCGGTTGCCGTCCGGGGTGGTGCCGAGCACGGCCGAGCGGGTGTTCTCCAAGACGAACCCGTCCGGCACGTCGAAGGCGATGCCCAGACCCGGATGGACGAAGCGGTGGCCGCGCACCGCGCCGTCGCGCGGATTGTCGCCGTAGGGCAGCCCGTCCACCGCCGCGAGATACTGCGCCCGGTCGTCGGCGCCGATGCCCGGCGCCCCGATCCGGCGCGCCGCCCGGGTGACCTGGGTGATGCGCTCGGCGGTGCCCGGATGGGTCGCCAGCATGTCGGGCTCGCCGGTGCCGCCGCTGCCAGCCTTCAGGTTGGTCGAGCGGTTGAGCGCAGTGAGGAAGCGGCCGGCCGCGAACGGATCGTAGCCGGCCTTGGCGAGGGTGCGCACCCCGGTGGCGTCCGCCTCCAGCTCCTGCTCGCGGGAGAACCGGGCCAGCGCGAAGCGCGACTGGTGCTGCAGCTGCGCGCCGGTATCGGGATCGTTCAGGACGTCGGCGACCACGCGGCTGACCAGGGCCGAGCGCAGCTCCAGCTCGCTCCGGGCGGTGGCGTGGTTGAGGGTGACGTGCGCCATCTCGTGGGCGAGCACGGCCGCCACCTCGGAGGTATCGCTCGCCAACGCCACCAGCCCGCGGGTGACGTAGAGCCGCCCGTTCGGCAGCGCGAAGGCATTGACCACGGGGGAATCGAGCAGCGTCACCGCGTAAGTCTGGTCCGGGCGCTCGCTGGCCTTCACCAGCCGGTCCGTCACCTCCGTGAGCATCCGCATCACGTTGGGCGCGCGCACCTCGCCCCCGAACGAGGCCACGAGCTTGAGATGGTCGGCATCGGCTGCGCGCTCGCGCCCGGTGGTGCGCGGCGCCTCGGCCGGCACCCGGACCACGGCCGGCGTCACAGGACCCGCGGCCTGGTCGGCCACGCAGGCGCCGAGGCTGGCCGCCAGGAGCATCGCCCCGGCGCAGGCCGGTGCCCGGCCGCGCAAGCGCCGCCCCACCTCCCAAAATCGCTCCGTGATCCCGCCCATCGCGATCAGCGCCGCAGCTCCCGTTCCCCCGTCGGCCCGGCCTCGCGCCGGTCCGGCTCGCCCAGGATCTCGACCCCGTCGGCGTTGGCCTCCAGGGTCGGGCCGCGCCAGACCTCCAGGATGCCGCGGACCCGCACGCGTCGCCCTTCGAGCGAGGCCGCACTCAAACCACGGGTACGCATCGTTCGCCAAGTGCGTTTCGATACCGTGACCGTGAGCCCGTCCTCGCCGCGGGCCACGAAATCGAGATAGGTCCGGGCGCTGCGCTCGCCGACATGGCGGATGCGGCCCTCCACGACGACGAAGCGTCCCTCCTGCGCCCGCAAGGCCGGGCCGTCGGTGGCCTGGAGCGTGGACTCGCGCCACAGGCCGAGTTTCTTGTCTCGGGCGGCATCTTCCACCGCGCGCAGGGCCGGACGGCAGAGCGAACCGCGTTCATTCGCGTCCGCAAAGGCAAGTCCTGCCCCGAGCAGGCCGCCGGCGAGATCGATATCGGTATCCGCCACCTGGATGTCGGCGTGCGCCCGGCCCCAGCGGTCGGGCGGTCCGCGCGGAACAACGACGAGGCCGTCGCCCCGCCGGGCATCGAGCCACGCACGCGCCGCCTCGGCCGCCCCCGGGGCGTCCGGCCAACGGACTGAGTCGAGCACGATCCGGGCGCCGGAGGCGAGGCGGATCTCGCCGCGCAGCCCGACCCCGTCGAAGATCTCGGTGCGGGCCGACTCCGGTCTGCACTCGGCGGCACCCGGAGCGGCGCGGGCCGGCGCGGCCGCGCCGAGGAGGGCCAGCACCAGGGTCACCCGGTACAGCGGCCATTCCGCCGGTTCGCCGTCTGTCCGGATCATCGAACGCATCCCGGGCCGATTCTGCCCCGGAACGCCACCCCGTGCACCGCGCGGTTGGCCTGCCCAGGCGTTGATGCTATGGGAATCGTGGTCGTCTCCGTAGCTCAGCTGGACAGAGCACAGGTTTCCTAAACGGTCACAATTGGGCGTCGCGCCGGGAAACCGCGCGGCGGATCCGCTCAAAGTCGGGGAAAGCTCCCGGCGCCGGTCTTCCGGCGTCCTGCCGATCCCGAGCCAAGCCTGCCCGGCGCCGATGCGTCGAACGGGAAGGTGTAGAGACTAGACGGGCGGCACCTAACGGCCGGGCGCAAGCACGGCCCAGGGTGAAGGGATAGTCCAGGCCACGAACGCGGCCCGCAAGGGACGCGGCGGCGAAAGCCGAAGTGGTATGAAACCTGGGGTCGCAGGTTCGAGCCCTGCCGGGGACACCAGAATTCAGGCCGCCGATGCGCAATCAGCACCGCGGCAAAACATTTACCGCGATGGTCACCCGCCGGTGACACGCACGCGCGATACGGTTAAGCTTCGCCGCCCGAAAATCGCGGCAGGAGTGGGCAAGTTCTTCATGGCGGGTCAGAAAACCGATCAGCGTGACGTGTATGTCGGTCAACGCATCGCCGAGCAGCGCCGGAAGGCGTCGCTGACGCAGCGTCGCGTCGCGCAGAGTTTCGGGATGTCGGCAGCGCAGTTGCAGAAGTACGAGAAGGGCACCAACCGGATCAGCGCCGTCCATCTCGACATCTTCTCCCGGATGACCGGGGTGCCGATGGATTATTTCTTCAAGGGCATGCCGCGCACCGACGACTTCACGGCGCCGGGCTTCTCCGAGCCGGAGCAGGCGCCCCTGACCGATGGCGGTGGCCTGCAGGGCCTGGCCGAGATCGTCGGCCGCCACATCACCGAGCATTTCTCCGAGGAAGCCCGTCGGGACGTCGCCGCCGCCATCCGGGCGCTCGACCATAAGCTGAACGGCTGAGTGCTGAGTCGCGCCGCAAACGGACGTTTTTTCATCCATTTCGTACGTTATAGCGGATCCGTCCGGCGTTTCGCCTTGACCGTGGCGCGACCCGGTGCGAGAACCCCGGCCCCATGAGGGGTCAAACGCCGCGATCGCGACGGCGTACCCGTAGCCGGGGTCCGTCCGATGCCGCGTTCCAACTACCTGTTCACCAGTGAGTCGGTCTCCGAGGGCCATCCCGACAAGGTCAGCGACCGGATCTCCGATACGGTGGTGGACGCCTATATCGCGGCGATGCCGGAGGCCCGGCTCGGGGTCGAGACCCTGACCACCACCAACCGCGTCGTGATCGCGGGTGAGGTGCGCGGTCCGGATTCCGTGACCTTCAAGGATCTCGAGGAGTTGACCCGCCAGGCCGTGAAGGAGATCGGCTACGAGCAGGACGGCTTCCACTGGAAGAACAACGAGGTCCAGATCTACCTGCACGCCCAGTCCGCCGACATCGCCCAGGGCGTCGACGCGGCCGGCAACAAGGACGAGGGCGCGGGCGACCAGGGCATCATGTTCGGCTACGCCGCCGACGAGACCCCGGAGCTGATGCCGGCGCCGCTGTTCTACGCCCACAAGATCCTCAAGGACCTCGCCGACGCCCGCAAGAAGGGCGAGGGCGATGCCGGCAAGCTCGGCCCCGACGCCAAGAGCCAGGTCACGGTCCGCTACGAGAACGGCCGCCCGGTCGAGGCGACCCAGATCGTGCTGTCCACCCAGCACCTCGACGAGTCGCTGGATTCGGCCGACGTGCGCGCCATCGTCGAGCCCTACATCCGGGCCGCCCTGCCGCAGGGCTGGGTCAACGAGGGCACCGTCTGGCACGTCAACCCGACCGGCAAGTTCGTGATCGGCGGTCCGGACGGCGATTGTGGTCTCACCGGCCGCAAGATCATCGTCGACACCTACGGCGGCGCGGCCCCGCACGGCGGCGGCGCCTTCTCGGGCAAGGATCCGACCAAGGTCGACCGCTCGGCGGCCTACGCGGCGCGCTACCTCGCCAAGAACGTGGTTGCGGCCGGCCTGGCGCATCGCGCCACGATCCAGCTCGCCTACGCGATCGGCGTCTCGAAGCCACTGTCGATCTACGTGGACCTGCACGGCACCGGCCAGGTCGACGAGGCCAAGCTCGAATCCATCCTGATGGACGCCATCGACCTGTCGCCGCGCGGCATCCGCACGGCGCTCGGCCTGAACAAGCCGATCTACGCGCGCACCGCGGCCTACGGCCATTTCGGCCGCGCCCCGGAGGCCGATGGCGGCTTCTCCTGGGAGCGCACCGACCTCGCTTCGAAGCTGAAGGCGGCCCTGTCGTAAGGCGGCCCGCGCTCCAGCGCTGAACGACCCGCCAGCGCGTCGTCCTCAAGTCGGGACGGCGCGCTGGCGTTTTTTTGGAGTCCCGGTTTCAAAAGGTCTTGGACCTTTTGCGGGTGCAGGGCAGAGCCCTGCTTCGGGGCCGTGAGCCCTCTGGAACCGTCCTGCCCGCGCGCGGACGACGTGTTGGTAGCTGATGCCTGACCTGAACGGACGACCCGGTCGCGAGGCCGAGGAGCCGGAGCGCGCCTTCTTCGGGCGGCGCAAGGGCAAGCGCCTGCGCGGGTTGCAGGAGCGGCGCCTCGCCGAACTGCTCCCGGCCCTGCGGGTCGCCCTGCCGCCGGGCGACGTGCCGCTCGATCCGCGCACGCTGTTCCCGGTGCTCGGCGGCGCGCCGGAGGAGGTCTGGCTGGAGATCGGCTTCGGCGGCGGCGAGCACCTCGCCGCCCAGGCCGAAGCTCATCCCCGGATCGGCATCATCGGCGCCGAACCCTTCGTCAACGGCGTGGTCAAGCTGCTCGCCGCGATCGAGGCGCGGGGTCTGCGCAACGTCCGCATCCGCGACGAGGACGTGACCGCCCTGCTGGCGCGCCTGCCGGATGCCTGCCTGGACCGGGTCTACCTGCTCTATCCCGACCCCTGGCCGAAGCGCCGCCAGTGCAAGCGCCGCTTCGTGTCGGATGCCTCGCTGGCCGAGATCGGCCGGGTCCTGAAGGATGGCGGCCTGTTCCGCTTCGCCAGCGACATCGACGATTACGCCGGCTGGACCCTGGTCCGGGCCGCCCGCTGCCCGGTCCTGACCTGGACGGCGACGCAGGCCCGCGACTGGACCGAGCCCTTCCCGGGCTGGCCCGGGACCCGCTACGAGGCGAAGGCGCTGGCGGCGGGCCGGCGCCCCACCTATCTGGAGTTCGTGCGCCGCCCGCGCTGAACGGACGGGTCGCCGCAGCCGGGCGGGACGCCTTGCAACGGTCACGCTCGGGCGCCATCCTGAGTTGCCTTCGCGGTCCGGGCCGCGGCAGGGGGGTATCTCGTGCGGGAACGCGCCACGGCGCGTTCGAGGAAGTTTCCGAGTGGGCGAGAGCGTGGGTCAAGACCCGGCGACGGACGACCCGTACCGCGCGGGCTTCGACGATGCCGCGATCGGCCTCGTCGTGCTGTCGGCGGATGAGGCGACGATCGTCGCCGCCAACCGGCTCCTGCACGATCTGCTCGGCTGGCCGCCGGGCCAGTTGACCGGACGCGCGACGGTGGAGTTTCTGGCCGACCGGCCCGAGGGCCTCGGCGACGGCATTCAGGCCTGGCGCCGGGCGGACGGGACCGTGCTCGACGTGCGGGTGCGGCGCTCCGGCCGGACCCTGGTGGTCGAGACCGTGGACGCGGACGCGGCCGCGCATTCCGAGGCGAACCGCGAGGCGCTGGAGAATGCCGGCCTCGGCGAGTGGCGCTGGGACCGGGCGAGCGGCCTGCTGACCCTGTCGCGCCGGGCGGCCCGGATCCTGGGGCGGCAGCCCGGGCGGTCCGTGCCGTGGGACGAGCTCAAGACCGGCCTGTCCGATCCGGAACTCGCGCGCCTCGGCGCAACCGTCGCCGAGGCGCGTCGGTCCGGCAAGCCCTACCATTTCGATACCCCGGTGACGGTGGCCGGGCGCACCGTGATCCTGCGGGTGCGCGGCCAGGCCGTGCCGGGCCGCGACGGCGAACTCGCCGGCATGGTCGGCGTCGTCCAGGACATCACCACCCGGGTCGAGGCAAGGGACGAGATCCTGTCGCGCGATCAGCGCCTGCGGGTGGCGACCACGATCGCCAAGCTCGGCATCTTCGAGTGGCACATGCTCGAGGATCAGGCGATCTGGGAAAACGAGCACATGTACGAGATCTTCGGGCATGCGCCCGAGGACGGCACCATCGGCAAGAACGAGTTTCTGAACGACATCCTCCACCCGGACGACCGCGCCGCGGTCCGGCACGCGATCTCGAAGGCGCTGCGGGAGGACGGGATCCTGCAGATCGGCGGCCGGATTCGGCGGAGGTCCGACGGGGCGTGGCGCACCATCGACATGGCCGGCCGGTTCGAGCGCGATGCGCCCGGCCGCCTGCCCCGGCGCCTGATCGGCGTGGTCGCCGACGTGACCGACCGGCGGATCGCCGAGGAACGGCAGAGCCTGCTGATCCGGGAGCTGCACCACCGGGTCAAGAACACGCTGGCCACCGTGCAGGCGATCGTGGGCTCCACGGCGCGCACCGCCTCCAGCATCGAGGATTTCTACGAGGCGTTCGTGGGGCGGATCAAATCGCTCGCCCACACCCACGCGGTGCTCACCGAGGATACCTGGCAGACCGCCTCGCTGGCGAACCTGCTGCTCAGCGAGCTGAAGCCCTACGCGGAGGTCGCGGCCGATGGCGGGGCCGAGGGGCGGATCAGCCTCGACGGTCCGGCGATCGACCTGCCCTCCGAGATCGCGGTGCCGATCGGCATGGCGATCCACGAGCTCACCACCAACGCGGCTAAATACGGGGCGCTCTCCAACCGCACCGGGCGGGTCGCGGTGACCTGGTCCCTGGAGCCCGGGGGAGCGGCCGGGATCCTGCGCTTCCACTGGCGCGAATCGGGCGGGCCGCCGGTCCGGCCGCCGAGCCGCCAGGGCTTCGGCTCGCGCCTGCTGCAGCGGGTGCTGATCACCCAGGTCCAGGCCGAGGTCGAGACCGATTACGATCCCGAAGGGTTTTCCCTGACCATGCGGGCGCCGATCCCGCCGCGCAACGACAGCCTCAACCCGCTGGTCTGACCGGAGGGTCCCGTCAGGCGGCGCCGCGCGCCCCGGATTCGCCGCCGCCGTCCACGAAGGCCTTCAGCTCGTCCAGGGACGCGAAGGTGAAGCGGCCCTGCGGCGTCTCCGCCTCGATCGAGCCGTCCTCGAACATCACGTAGGTGTTGCCGCCGGAGGCGTAGCGCCCGACCACGGTGCGGGTGTCCGGCTTCGCCTCGGGCTCGGGGTCCGGCGCTGCGTCGAGGCTCGGACGCAGGGCAGGGGGGGCTTGAGCGGGCTCCGGGGTGGGATCCGGATGGATCTCGGGCTTGGCGGGCGCTTCGGGCGCGGCGAACAGGTCGTCCTCCGGGCTGCGCTCGGCCGCGGGATCGGGGACCACCTCCGGGACGTGCCGGCGGGGCGGCTCCTGCTGCGGGACCGGGGTCGACGGGAAGGCGTGGATCGGGAAATCCGATTCCAACGCGGCAGGCTTCTGCGGCTCGGCGGCCTTCGGGGCCTCGTCCGGCCGATCCTCCACGAGGCTCAGATGGGGCTCGATCCGCGGTCGCTCGGGATCGAAGGCCGGCTCGACGATCGGCGGCACGATGAAGGCCGGAGCGGCCGGCAGCACCGGCGGCAGCCGCGGCTGGTTCTCGGCGACGGACCCGGCCTCGGAGGACGCGAGCGCCGGGCCGTGCCCGACCGCCCGCTCGACCCGGCGGAACGTGAGGGCGAGCACGCCGATCCCGAACAGCACGGCGCCCGACGAGGCCGCGACGGAACCCGCGATCACCATCGCGAGGCCGCTCTCCAGACGCACATAGGGAAAGCCCTGGATCACGGCGGCGCAGCCCCCGATGGCCATGGCGGCGGCGAGCGCGAACAGCGCAGCGATCATGTTACTCTCTGAAACGGGCCGGCTAACCGCCGACGCTTACGGCGTGCCGCACAGTAAGGCCTTGCGGTCATATTGCAAAACCCGGCGGCGAGATTGTTCGGGATACCGGTTCTCACGTATCGTCGGGCCGGATCTCCGCGGCGGCGGTGCCCGCATCCGCCGGAACTTCGCGCCAAGCCTGGCCGCAGCGGCGTTGCCGTTGCGCGGGCACCGACTTACCTAGCTGATCGTGACCCGGAAGCCCCCGCCGGGGACGAGGCCGCCCAAGGCTGGCGCGGGCCGCTGTTTCTCGCGAAGCACGGCAGGCTCCAGCCCATTGTTATCGCACGATGATCTCGGAAGGCCGGGCTCCGGTTTGTCCGCATCGTGCTCCAAGCGGAGACAGAGCCAATGACCTTCACGCTGCCGGAACTGCCCTACGCCTACGACGCGCTCGGGCCGTACATGTCGAAGGAAACCCTCGAGTTCCACCACGACAAGCACCACAAGGCCTATGTCGATACCGGCAACAAGCTGCTCGAGGGCACGGATCTCCAGGGCAAGAGCGTCGAGGAGATCGTCAAGGCCGCCTACAACACGAATCAGCCGCTCTTCAACAATGCCGGCCAGCACTTCAACCACCTCCACTTCTGGAACTGGATGAAGCCCAACGGCGGCGGCGCGATTCCCGGCACGATCGCCAAGAAGATCGACGAGGATCTCGGCGGCGCGGAGAAGTTCAAGGCGGACTTCATCCAGGCGGGAATCGGCCAGTTCGGCTCGGGCTGGGCCTGGCTCGCCGTCAAGGACGGCAAGCTCGCGATCCTCAAGACCCCGAACGGCGAGAACCCCCTGGTCCACGGCGCCAAGCCGATCCTGGGCGTCGACGTGTGGGAGCACTCCTACTACATCGATTACCGCAACCGCCGGCCCGACTACCTCAAGGCGTTCATCGAGAACCTGGTGAACTGGGAGTACGTCGAGAAGCTGTACGGCGAAGCGACCGCCTGAGGCATCGACGAACCGGCGGGCGCTGCGCGCGCCTGCCGGCCCTTGAGAGACGGGCCGAAACCGGCTCTTGATGCAACGAGCCGGGCCGACCCGGTGCAAAGGGTCCGGTCATTTCCGTTCGTTCGATACCCGCGACGTTTCCCCGGGACTTCCTCCCCCCTCTGCGGGGGAGGGTGGCCCTCGCGTCAGCGAGGGTCGGGAGAGGGGAACCCGGCTTCCGGAGAAATCGCGACGGGCTTCAGATCCTGAACCGTCGCGCTGCCCCTCTCCCCCCCTGCTGCGCAGGGTACCCTCCCCCGCAGAGGGGGGAGGGGAGCCGCGGAGAGCGGGTGGATCCATGATCCGCTCGATCCTCTCGGTGGGCGGTTGGACCCTGGTCTCGCGCGTCACCGGCTTCGCCCGGGACGTGGTGATGGCCGCCGTGATGGGCGCGGGGCCCATGGCCGACGCCTTCGTGGTCGCGTTCCGGCTGCCGAACCACTTCCGCGCGATCTTCGGCGAGGGCGCGTTCAACACCGCCTTCGTGCCGGCCTATGCCGGGCTCGCCGAGGCGGGCGCCTCCGGGGCGGCGCATCACTTCGCCGACCGCGTCTTCACCCTGATGCTGATCGTGCAGCTGGTGCTGCTGAACCTCGCCCTGCCGGCGATGCCCTGGGTGGTCCACGCCCTGGCGCCGGGCTTTGCCGAGGATGGCGAGCGCTTCCAGCTCGCGGTGGCGCTGACCCGGATCACCTTCCCGTACCTGCTGTTCATGACCCTGGTGACGCTGCTGTCGGGCATCCTCAACGCCCACCGGCACTTCGCCGTGGCGGCCGGGGCGCCGGTGCTGCTCAACCTCGCCATGCTGGCGGCCCTGTCGCTGAGCTTCCTGTTCCCCAACGCCGCCTACGCGGCCGCCTGGGGCGTCGCGGTCTCGGGGGTGCTGCAATTCGGCCTGCTGTGGTGGGGCTGCCGCCGCGCCCGGGTGATGCCCGACCTCGCCGTGCCGCGCCCCGACCCGGCGCTGAAGCGGTTCTTCGTCGTGCTCGGGCCCGCGGTGATCGGGGCGGCCGGGTTCCAGATCGCCACCTTCGCCGACACGATCATCGCCAGCTGGCTGCCCACCGGGGCGGTCTCGGCCCTGTACTATGCCGACCGGCTCTACCAGCTGCCGTTCGGGGTGATCGCCATCGCGGCCGGCACGGTGCTCCTGCCGGAGATGAGCCGGCGGCTCGCCTCCGGCGACGTCGCCGGCGCGCATGCGGCGCAGAACCGGGCGGCGGGGTTCTCCCTGGCCCTGTCGGCGCCGTTCACGGTGGCGTTCCTGACCATCCCGGGCCTGATCATGGCGGCCCTGTTCCAGCGCGGCGCCTTCAGCGCCGAGGACGCGTCCCGGGCCGCCTCGGTTCTGGCCGCCTACGGGCTCGCCCTGCCGGCCGTGGTGCTGGTGCGCAGCGCGGTGGCGAGCTTCTACGCCCGCCAGGACACCAAGACCCCGCTCTGGGCGTCGCTGACGGCGATTCTCGTCAATGTCGCGCTGAAGCTCTGGCTCACCGGGCCCTACGGCGTCACCGGCCTGGCGCTGGCGACGGCGGTCAGCCAGTGGGTGAACCTGCTGATCCTCGTCGTCCTGGCCAAGCGCCGCGGCTGGACGGCGCCGGGCCGCACCTTGGGCCTCACGGTCCTGGGCGTCGGCCTCGCCTGCCTCGCGCTGGCGGGCGTGGCCGTCTACGGCCAGGGCCTCGCTGAGGCGCTGGTACCGGCCCTGTTGCACGGACGCGAGATCGCCGTGCTGGCGGTGCTGGGGCTGGCCGGAGCGGCGATCTATGGCGGCCTGCTGGCCGGCCTGCTGCACCTGTTCGGCCTGCGTCTGCGCCGGGCCTGAGAGAGCCCGTCCCATCGAGCCGGGCTCGCCGCCGCGCCTGCGAGTCCCACATCGTCCCCGAGCGCCCAGTGAGGAACGCCATGACCAAGGACCTGCTCGCAGGCGTGAAGGCCGTCGTGTTCGACGCCTACGGTACGCTGTTCGACGTGAACGCCGCGGTCCAGCGCTACGCCGAGCTGGTCGGGCCGGATGCCGATCACCTCTCCGAAGTCTGGCGCAACAAGCAGCTGGAATACAGCTGGACCCTGTCGCTGATGGGCCGCTACGCCGCCTTCTGGGACCTCACGGTGCGCGCCCTCGATCACGCCCTGGCGCTGCATCCGGGCGTGGATCCCGGCCTGCGTGAGAAGCTGCTCGACGCCTATCGCGACCTCGACGCCTACCCGGAGGTGCCGAATGTGCTGGCGGTGCTGCAGAAGCGAGGCTTGCGCACGGCGGTGCTGACCAACGGCAACGCCGCCATGGTCGACCGCGCCGTGGCCTCGGCGGGCCTCGCCGACCATCTCGACGCGGTGCTCTCGGTGGACGACGCGCAGGTGTTCAAGACCCACCCCGACGCCTACCGGACCGCGCTCACCCGGCTCGCGGTCGGGGAGGCGGACGTGCTGTTCTGCTCCTCGAATCGCTGGGACGTGGCCGGTGCCTGCGCCTTCGGGTTCCGGACCGCCTGGGTGAACCGCAGGGGGCTGCCGGACGAATACGCCGACCTCGCTCCCACAAGCGTGATCGGTTCGCTCGACGGGTTGCTCTGAACCCGCGCCAGCGCGAGGCGCCGCTTCGGAGATTTTTAATCGTCCCGGTGTTGGATCGTCCTCAACACGAACGGGAGATGTTGCGCGTGTCCACGAACGGTTCCTTCACGACGATCCGCGCCGGGGCCGCCGCCCTCGCCGCGACCCTGGTGCTCGGGGCCGTCGCCCCGGCTACCGCCCGCGACCAGACCGGTGCGATCGTCGGCGGCCTTGCGGCCGGCGTGGTCGGCGGCGTGGTCGGGAGCGCCCTGATCAACGGCGCCAACCAGCCGCCGCCCCCGCCGCCGGAGTATCGCCCGCGCCGCGTCCTGGTCGAGGAGCCCGAGACCGTGGTGGTGCGCGAGCGCCGCGGCCCGATCTGCCACTACGAGCGCCGCAAGGAGTGGCTCGGCGACGGCGAGTTCACCTACCGCCGCGTCGAAGTCTGCGAGTAAATTTTTTACGATCGTCTCGTCGGCGCCGCGTCCCCCCGGGGGCGCGGCGTTCGTCATTTCACCACCAGCCAATCCTCGACCACGAGGGCGTCGAGTCCGGTGGTGTAGAACATCAGGATCGCGTCCTCCGCGCTGTGGAGGATCGGCTTGCCCATCACGTTGAAGCTGGTGTTGAGCAGGATCGGCACCCCGGTGATGTTCGCGAAGGCGCGGATCAGGGCCGCGAAGGCCGGGTTGCGCGCGGGCGTGACGCTCTGGAGCCGGCCGGTACCGTCCTGGTGGACCACCGCCGGGACCTTGCCGCGCACCTCTGCACGCCAGACGAGCGTGCGCTCCATGTACGGGCTGTCGGCGTAAGCCTCGAACCAGTCCGGCCCGGCCTCGGCCAGGATCGCGGGCGCGAACGGCCGGAACGCCTCGCGGTATTTCACCTTGGCGTTGAGTGCGTCCTTGGCGCCCTGCGGCCGCGGATCGGCCAGGATCGAGCGGTTGCCGAGCGCCCGGGGACCGAACTCGGCCCTTCCCTGCACCCAGCCGACCAACCCGCCCGCGGCCAGGATTTTTGCCGCAGCCCGGGTCGCCTCTGCATGCCCGACGCATTTGGCCCGCGGCTCCTGCTCGGCCAAGCGCTCCATCGCGGTGGTCGAGACCCGGGAGCCGAGATAGGGCGTCAGCGGGCGCTGCTCGGGGGGCGGACCGGGCCAGCCCGGATTGTCCTCCGCGTAGGCCAGCCAGGCGGCGCCGACCGCGTTGCCGTCGTCGGCCGGCGCCGAGGGCACGTGCAGCCGGGTGAATCCGGAGCGGCCGAGCACCCGGCCGTTATAGGAGGAGTTGAGCCCGCACCCGCCGGCGATCACGAGGTTGTCGGAGGGGCCGAGGGCGGCGGCCTCCGCCACCAGCACGTCCATCAAAGTCCCAAAAAAATCCTGGCCGCAGCGGGCGAGGTCGGCCCAGCCGGTGTCCAGGGCGTCCGCCGGGCGGCGCGCCTGGATCTCGGCGGCGACCGCCTGGATCGTCGCGGCCTCGGCGAAGCGCAGCCGTCCGGCCTCGATGGTGCAGAGCTGGGCCAGGAGGGCGGCCAGCTCCGGGTCGGGGCGTCCGTAGGGGGCGAGCCCCATGATCTTCCATTCCTCGCCCTTTATCTGGTCGAAGCCGGCGAGATCGGTGATCAGCCCGTACAGGAAGCCGAGCGAGCCGCGCCCGCGGTGGCGGCGCAGCTCCGTGATCCGGCCGCCCTCCAGCCGGTAGAGCGCCGCCGCGCCGGTCTCGCCCATGCCGTCGACCACCAGGGCGGTGGCCGCGTCGAAGGGGCTGCCCCAGAGCCCGTAGGCGGCGTGGCAGAGATGGTGCGGGTAGCGCCGCTGCGCCGCGACGATCGCACGCGGCGCAGCGCCGGTGGCCCGGCCCTCCTGGAGGAGCGCCAGCAGCGTGCCGTGGCCGGCCCGAGCCTGGGCGGCGTGCAGGTCGGCGATGAACACCCGCTCCGCCTGCTCGGGTACGAATGAGCGGTTGAGTGCCGTGGTGTGGGCGGCCAGCGCCATCAGGTCGAAGGTGCCGGCCTGCGCCTGCCCGCGCAGGAAATCGGTGAATTGCTGCCCCCAGGACGAGGCGACGACGAGCTCCGAGCCGGGCGGCACGTAGGTCTGCAGCAGCGCGGTCACCTGGGCCGGGTTGTCCGGCTCGCAATTCGGGGCACGCTTGACTTGGAGGAACCGCTCCGCGGCCTCGGCGAACAGCAGGGTGCCGTCCGGCCCGACGAGGGCGAGCGCCGGGTCGTGGAAGGTGGTGGCGAGGCCGAGATAGAAGCGCATGGAGAGGCAGGTAGCGCATTTTCCTGCGCGACGGAGCCCGACGGGGCTACCGGATTGCCCCGGGGCGCGGAGCCAGCAGGAGAATCGCCGCCCCCGCGAGACCCGAGAGGGCCGAGCCCGCGAGCACGCCGAGCTTCACCGCGGTCTCGTGCTGCGGATCCGCGAAGGCGAGACCGCCGATGAACAGGCTCATGGTGAAGCCGATCCCGCACAGGACCGCGACGCCGTAGACCTGGCCCCAGCCGGCCCCGGCCGGACGCTGCGCCCATCCGAGCGCGACGGCGAGCCGTAGGCTGGCGAAGACGCCGGCCTGCTTGCCCAGGAACAACCCCGCGGCGATGCCGAGGGTCACCGGCTGGAGCAGGGCGTCGCGCGTCAGGCCGGTCAGATCGACGCCAGCATTGGCGAAGCCGAAGACCGGGACCACCAGATAGGTGATCCAGGGCGCCAGGGCGTGCTCCAGCCGATGCAGCGGCGACTCCACGTCTTCCGGCCGGCCGGGGCTGACCCGGATCGGGATCGTGAAGGCCAGCAGCACCCCCGCCACCGTGGCGTGGATCCCGGAGCGCAGCACCAGCACCCACAGCACGAGGCCGAGCAGGAGATAGGCCGACAGCCAGGTCACGCCGGCCCGGTTGAGGCCGTAGAGGCTAGTGAGCACGAGGGCGGCCAGTCCCAGCATCCCGACATCGAGGCCGGAGCCGTAGAACAGCGCGATCACCACCACGGCACCGAGATCGTCGACGATGGCCACGGCGCTCAGGAAGATTTTTAGGGAGACCGGCACCCGCTTGCCGAGCAGCGCCAGGACGCCGAGCGCGAAGGCGATGTCGGTGGCCGCCGGGATCGCCCAGCCGCGCAGGGTCCCGGCGCCGAGATTGGCCGCCGCGTAGACCAGGGCCGGCACCGCCATGCCGCCGAACGCCGCGATGCCCGGCAGCACCCGGTCCGGCCAGGTCCGCAGCCGCCCATCCAGGGCCTCGCGCTTGATCTCCAACCCGACCAGCAGGAAGAAGCCGGCCATCAGGCCGTCGTTGATCCAGTGCTGCACGCTCATCGGCCCGACCGGTGCGTGGAGCCCGTGTGCGTAGGCCTCGGCGAAGGGCCCGTTGGCGACCACGAGCGCCAGCGCCGCCGCGGCCATCAGGATCAGCCCGCCCGCCGCCTCGCTCGCGAGCATCGTGCGGATGGCCGAGAGCGGGCGCCGGCCCCGGGCCTGCGGGGCGCGGCCGGGAGTCGAAGGCGGCTTCATCGCGGGCAGGCTTGGCGTGGTTTGGGGGCGGGGGCAAGGGGCGGGGAGCCATCTGTCCGCGTATGTCGCCTTGCGCTATCCTGCCGGCATTCGAAAGTCGGAGGTGCAGGGATGGCTGTACCGAAAACCACATCCGCGCAACGGAAGCGGGCGCCGCGACCGGCCGCACGAATCCAGGCCGCTGTGCTGGAGGAAGCGCGGCGAGCGGGGCTGCTCGACGGAGACACGTCCGAGCATGTGAGCTTCCGTGTGCCGCCCGCCCTGGTGGACGCTGCCAAGCGCGAGGCGGGCATCACGTCGACGACCGAGCTCGGCATGGTCGCCCTGGCGCTCCTGGCGCAATCCGATCCGGTCGCGGATTTCCTCGGCCGCACGGCGGGACGGCTCGGACCGGACCACGATCTCGATACCGGCTCTTGTTGAAGCCATCACGAGGATCCCGATCTGATGCAGCAATGAGCGCTTGAGAGGCGGCTCTTCTGAGAGGCTGTCTGACTTCGCGATCTCGGTCGGAAGGCGGTCCCGAGCGACGGATATCCCAATCTTTCCCCTCATCCTGAGGTGCCGGAGCGCAGCGGAGGCCTCGAAGGAGCCCTCCAGAACCCGCGCGATCCCTGGAGGGCTCCTTCGAGGCCGAACGATCTTCGATCGCCCGGCGCCTCAGGATGAGGGCGAGGGTCGGATAAACCGGTCAAACAGGCTCTGTAGGGTGCAACTGAGGCGCCGTCCCCTCACGACACCTTTCCCAAAACCGCGCGGATCAACCCCAACCCGTCCGGGCTCGACCAGGCGGCCGGGCCCTTCATCACGCCGATCGTGCAGCCCTGCGGGTCGATCAGCAGCGTGGTCGGCAGGCCGGGGGATTGGGTGTCCCGCTGGATCGCGGGCAGCACCCGCCCACCCGGATCGGCGTAGAAGGCGAGGGCGTGGATGCCGGCTTGCTTGAGCCAGTCCGGCGGCTTGTCGAGGTTGCGGGTGTCGACATTGATCGCCACGACGGCGAAATCCGGCCCGCCGAGTTCCGCCTGAAGGCGGTCGAGCGCCGGCATCTCGGCCTTGCAGGGCGCGCACCAGGTCGCCCAGAGATTGACCAGCAGCAGCCGGCCCTTGAGGTCGGAGAGCCCGGTCTCGGCGCCGTCCGGCCCCTTGAAGCGGATCTCGGGCGCGGGCCGCGCCTGCTTCAGGGCCTGCATGCCCGCGACCTCGCCCTTGGCGGCGGCGTCGAGCCGGGCCAGCGCCGGGGTGGCACCCGCGCAGGGCTGGGACGCCGCGCCCGTGTTGCCGGGCAGGAGACCGCTCCCGTATAGGGCGGTTCCGAGGACGGCGAGCGCGGCGAAGCCAGCGCCGGCCATCAGAGTGGTGCGGCCGGGCATCAGGCTTGCCTGCCGGGACGTTCAGGGCGCGGAAGGATCGACATGAGCAACCGGATGTGGGGCGGCCGCTTTGCCAGCGGCCCGGCGGAGATCATGGAGGAGATCAACGCCTCCATCGGATTCGACAAGCGCCTCGCGCCCCAGGATATCCGCGGCTCGCTGGCGCATGTGGCGATGCTCGGCGCAGCTGGCATCCTTCCGGCACAGGATGTGGCCGCGATCGAGGCCGGGCTCAAGTCCGTGCGCGACGAGATCGAGGCCGGGCGCTTCGTGTTCAAGCGCGAACTCGAGGACATCCACATGTCGGTAGAGAGCCGGCTTACCGAGATCGTCGGGCCGGCGGCCGGGCGCCTGCACACGGCGCGCTCGCGCAACGACCAGGTCGCCACCGACATGAAGCTGTGGGTGCGCGACACCCTCGACTCCCTCGACCAGCAGGCCGCCGACCTGCAGCGCGCCCTGGCCGAGACTGCGCTGAAGCATGCCGGCACGGTGATGCCGGGCTTCACCCATCTCCAGTCGGCCCAGCCAGTGACCTTCGGCCACCATTGCCTGGCCTATGTCGAGATGCTGGCCCGGGACCGCGGCCGGTTCCGCGACGCGCGGGCCCGGCTCAACGAGTGCCCCCTCGGCGCCGCGGCGCTCGCCGGCACCTCCTTCCCGATCGACCGGCACGCCACTGCGGCGGCCCTGGGTTTCGACCGGCCGACCGCGAATTCCCTCGATTCGGTGGCCGACCGGGACTTCGCCCTGGAATCGCTCGCCGCCGCCTCGATCTGCGCCGTGCATCTCTCGCGCTTCGCCGAGGAGCTGGTGGTCTGGACCTCGGCGCAGTTCAACTTCGTCAAGCTGTCGGACGGCTACACCACCGGCTCGTCGATCATGCCGCAGAAGCGCAACCCCGACGCGGCCGAGCTGGTGCGGGCCAAGTCCGGCCGGATCATCGGCGCGCTGACCGGCCTGCTCGTGGTGATGAAGGGGCTGCCGCTCGCCTATTCCAAGGACATGCAGGAGGACAAGGAGGGCACGTTCGACGCCCTCCAGGCCCTGTCCCTGTGTCTGGCCGCCATGACCGGCATGGTGAAGGACCTGGAGCCCAACGCCGCGGTGCTCAGCCAAGCCGCCGGCTCCGGCTACGCCACCGCCACCGACCTCGCCGACTGGCTGGTGCGCGAGCTCGGCCTGCCATTCCGCCAGGCCCACCACGTCACCGGCCGTCTGGTCGGCGCCGCCTCGGCCAAGGGCGTCGGGCTGGAGGAGCTGCCGCTCTCCGAGATGCAGGAGGCCGAGCCGCGCATCACCGACGCGGTCTATGCCGTGCTCGGGGTCGCGAACTCGGTGGCCAGCCGCACCAGCTACGGCGGCACCGCGCCGGACAACGTCCGGGCACAGGCGCAGAGCTGGATCGAGCGGCTCGGCTGAGCGCATTGGCGGCGGACAATCCTGGTTTCAAAAGGTCTTCGACCTTTTGCGGGTCCAGGGCGGAGCCCTGGCTCCTCTTAGGCTCCACCGCCCAACCCCACTGGCGCATCGTCCTGAATACCGGAATCAAGACGGCGCGCTGGGACTTTGATTTTGCAGCCTCTTTTTCTAGCTGTGCGTCGAACGCAGCGAGGCCTGAAATTTCAGGTGTGCCTGCGACGGCCGGCTATCGATCACCTTTTTGGTTTGCGCGTCGCGCTCCAGTTTGGCTTCGACGACCTTGTTCTCAGTCGCCTGCCGGCTGGTCTTGTCGGGCCCGTTGGATTTATCCGCGCGGCTCGCCCTGGACGCGTGATGCGCGGAGGAATGGGCCGTCGTCGCACTGATCTTGTCCACGATACAATACCCTGCGGTTTCCTGAGATCTCGATCGTGCATCATCCCGGACGTCGGACGCGACCTTTCGGGATGATGCTTTAAGTCCTTGACGGGATGCGCTCGCCGACACCGAACCGGAACCCGCTTCGGCGGCAAACGCTCTGGCACCGCCGAACTGATCCGCCTTGCGTCGCCCTTCAGGCCCGGACGCGACCCTGCGCGGTCGGCCGGGTGACCAGCGTGGCGAGGCCGGTCTGGAGGGCCGATCTGGTCTCGATCACCGGACTGGTGGCGTCCGGCAAGACCGGCTGGCCGTGCAGGACCCGCTCCATCGCCCGCTTCGACGCCGCGGCCTCGTCCAGCAGCCTGCGCACGTCCGCCTCGAAGGTGTCGTCGCCCTGACCGCCCGATCCTTGCCGGAGCCGGGTGCCGGGATAGGCCTCGTCCTCCGGCAAGGATCGGGGCTGCTCAGCGTCATCGGTGGTCGGATGCGGTGACGCCGCGCTCGGATCGTCCGCCGTCGCGTGGCTCTGTGCTGCCACCGCGTCCGGATCGTTTGCGGGCGCGCTCGATGCGGCCTGTGGCGTCTCCGAACTGGTCGCGTCCTGTCCAGGGGCTGCACCCATATCGATCGCCGCCGTCACCTCGGCGAGGCTGGCCGCCGTGACGCCTGGCTCACCGCCTGCAGCGGCGTAGTCCCGGGCGATATCGGCGACCTCCCGGGCCACCTTGGCCAAGTCCTGGGCGATGAGCGCTGCCGCCTTCCTGTCACCGGAGACGACGGCCGCGAGGGCTTCGGCCTTGAGCCGCCGGAGCTTCCGCTCGGCTTCCTGGAGCGCGAAGGCTGCGACGTCCCGCTGGCTGGTCCGCGCCGAGGCCAGGGTGATCAGCACGCTGCTGATCTGGGAAAGCTTGGCGTAGCCCAGCCGGTCCGGAGGCGCCAACCGCGCATCCTCATCCGGCTCCGCGCCGGCCTTGCCCTCCTGTGCCGTCCCGTGCGCGTCGGCCGCGACCTCCGGGCTCGCGGGCTTGTGCGCGGCCGGGCGCTGAGGCCCCTCGATCGCCGCCACCCGGTTCACAGATCCAACCATGGCCACCTGCCGCGCGGAACTGTCGAGCGCCGATGGAATCAGACCAGATCGGCAAGAAATACATACGCTGTGCTAAAGCTTTTCGCAAATTCAACTCTCGGTTTATGATGGTGAGCGCAGAAATCTGCCCTCGCCCAGCGCAAGTCATTTCGCTCACCGGGCGGCTTCGATATCTTTCCGCATCGCGCTCCGCCATCACGATGGGTCGCCTCTAGCCTCGGCGGATGAAAGCTGGCATCGATTCTCCATGACCTTGTCGATTCACCGCGCGGGCGCTGCGATGCGCAGCCGAATTAACGACCCGGCCTGATCCGTCAGGCCGGGTCTGCCCGCTCGTGAACGTTTTGGCGCCCGGTGCGCCGTCCCCAAGGTCGAAGCTCATGCCTGCCCAGGAACCGGTGCTGCATCTCGTATGCGGCAAGATCGCTGCCGGAAAATCGACGCTGACCGCCGGCCTCGGCGCCCATCCCGGCACCATCGTGGTGGCGGAGGATCGCTGGCTCGCCCGGCTCTATCCCGACGCGCAGACCGGCCTGGCCGATTATGTGCGCCATTCGGCCCGCCTGCGGAGCGTGATGGGTCCGCACGTGGTCGACCTGCTCCGGGCCGGGCTCTCGGTGGTGCTGGATTTCCCCGCGAACACGCTGGCCAGCCGGGCGTGGATGCGCACCCTGTTCGAGGAAGCGGGCGTCGCCCATCGGCTCCACTCTCTCGACGTCTCCGATGACGTCTGCAAAGCGCGCCTGCGGGCGCGGAACGCCTCGGGCACGCACGATTTCACGGTGACGGACGCGGAGTTCGAGCTGTTTACCCAATATTTCGTGGCGCCGACTCCGGAGGAGGGGTTCAACGTGATCCTTCATCGCCCATAAAGGCACTGCCGGCATCGGCCCGTATGGCCACGGATCACGCCATCTGCGGCTTCAGGAATTGTGTCCGTGGTCTCTGCCAGGGCACGGCTACCCACACCCGCCCACAGGCCGAGCCGAAATTTGTGCATCGCAACCATCCGGGGGCCTGCGCGTTCACCGTCTGGCTAAGTCTGGTCCGTTAGAAGCTCGGCTGTGTGGATCGGAGATCGCATGATGCCTGTCGAGAGTTGGCTGAAGCCGGAAGACGTGCCCGAACTCGCGGCACGGGCAACGGCCATGATCGATGCCGCCCTGACAGGTTCGGGCTTGACCCGGGAGACCTACTGGTCGGCCGTCCGCAAGGGCTACAACACCCCCTACAACGACCCGCCCCGCAAGCGTCCGCTGCCGGCGCAGCCGAACGTGGTCGCGCCCGCCGTGACGGCGCCAGACCCCGTGGCAGCAGTCCCCGCGGCGGTGATCGCAGCCCTGGCTGCCGAGGTACGGGCGGTCTGAACCGCTGCGCACTGTTGGCCGCCTTCGAGCTTGGCTGCCATCTTGCCGACTTTTTGCGCGGGCTTCACTCCTCCAGATCCCCGGTCCGGCCCCAGATGGGGCCGCCCGTCGTCAGGAAGTGAAGATGGTCCGCGTCCCCCGCCTGCTCCCGGTCGGAGCCCTCGCCCTGCTCGCATCCGGTCTCGTCACGGGCCTCGTTGGGGCCATGGTCGGCGGAACGGTTCTGTCGGCGACGGTCGCCCAGGCCCAGGATTTGGAGCCGGACGGTGTTTCGGACGCCGCCCCGAGCAAGCGCGGTCGCCGGCCGCGCCGCGAGCGGACGCCGCGGGCCGAGAAGAAGGCCGCGACCCCCCCGGGGATGCAGCAGGCGACGCCGGTGGCGATCTTCGGCGACTGGAACGTGTTCGTGAACGGCGATGGTCGCGCCAAGCTGTGCTACGCCATCGCCCAGCCGCAGGCGCGCTCGCCCAAGACCCTGAAGCGGGACACCGCCTACCTGTTCGTGAGCGTGCGCAAGGGCGAGAACGTCCAGAACGAGGTGGCGGTGATGCTGGGCTTCCCGTCGAAGCCCGCCGCCTCGCAGATCAAGCCGGGCTCGGCGGCTGCACCCACCGACCCGAGCCTCAATCTCGGCACCGGCCGCTACGGCCTGGTCGTGAAGGACGGCAACGCCTGGCTGCAGAACCCCGCCGAGGAGGCCCGGGTCGTTTCCGAGATGAGCGCACGCAACCCGAAGCTCATCATCAAGACCACCTCGCTGCGCGGCAACCCGACGAGCGACGAATATGCGCTCGCCGGGTTCGCGGAGGCGATGAAGCGCACACGGGACGAGTGCGCCAAGTAGCGGCTCTTTAGGCCCGACGCCGGCGCAGCTCGGCGACCGGATCGCGATGGGCAGCCGAGCGGGCGCGGGCCGCAACCCGCTCGCGGGCGGCGCGGGCCGCCTGTTCGGTATTGCGGAACACGGTGCCGTCGAGGCCGTCGAAGTCCCGCGACGACGAGAAGAACCGCACGCCGCGGCCCTCCGGCACGGCGATGCCGGCGGTGACCTCGCCGATCTCGATCACCCGGGGCGGCTCAGCCCGGTCCGCCGCGGCGCGGTCGGAGAGCGTGACGTCGTCGGGCGTGAGGTCTTCGGTGAAGGGGTCGGGACGGTCTGTCGGCGGAAGCGCGACATCGAGACTGTGCATGGGACGGAATCCTGCCTTGGCCGGCGCCAGGGCCGTGCCGGAATGCGGGGATAGGTTCTGAGGGTCGGTGCGGCTCAAGCCTCGCCGATCACGTCGATCGTGCGGTCTCTAGGCCCCTGATGTGACGAACGCGCTATGGCCGGTCGGCGTCGCGCTCGCAGCGATCCTGCCTCGGCGAGCCGGTCAGGCTTTGGATCGGATCCAGGGTTTCCACGTGAAAACCGCTTCGCGACCCGCGCGGCATCGACAGAGCCGCCGATGGATCGGCACAGCTTGCGCATGACGGAGTGGGTGACGAAAGGAGCCGGTTCGGGTCGACATCCATGTCCTCCAGAGTGAAGGACCACGCGGCGCGGGCGCCGTCGCAGTGCTTTAGCGTTTGATGACGCGGCGCAAGCTACGCTTCTCAAATCACCGCGGCCGAGGAAGCGGGCCAGGAGGTCCGTCCCGTTCGGCGAGGACAAAGATGGGCCCGGGCCGCCAGCCCGTCAACGGAACGGGCTTCCGATTTTCGCGCCCAGCTTGGCAGGAAGCCGGTCCCGGCGGCCCGTCCGGGAGACGCGATGGCTCAAGCCCCGGCGATCACCCCGGCGAGATCGGAAAAATCCGAGAAGATCCGGCCGGCGCCGGCACGCAGGAGGTCGGCCCCCGCGGGGTCGTGGCCCCAGTGGCCGCCGCCGGTGAAGCCGGCCACCCGCATGCCGGCGCTCCTGGCCGCGGTGACGCCGGGCACGCTGTCCTCGATCACCAGGCAGGCTTCCGGCGCAGCGCCCATGCGCTCCGCGGCGAACAGGAACAGGTCGGGGAAGGGCTTGCCCCGGGCGACCTGGGCCGAGGAGAAGACGCGCTCGCCGAACAGCGGCAGCAGCCCGGTCAGGCTCAGGGAGTGGCGCAGCCGCACCGGGTCGCTGCTCGACGCGACGCAGGCCGGCAGGCTCAAAGCCGCGACGGCCTCCGCGACGCCGCGCATCGCGCGCAGTTCGGCATCGAACAGGGCCAGCGTCTCGGCCTTGACCGCCTCGACGAAGCCCGGGGGTGCGGTGACCCCGTAATCGCGCGCGACGTGATCCATGATCGACACCATGGAGGTGCCGGTGAAGCGCGACCGGACGGTCTCGAGATCGATGGGGACGCCGATCCGGTTGAGGCCGGCGGTGAGGCAGGCGAGGCTCAGGGGCTCGCTGTCGACGAGGACGCCGTCGCAATCGAAGATCACCAGGCCGAGTTTTCGGGCGTGCGCGTCCAAGGTCAATCGTCCTCGACGGCCCCGTGCCGCCGGGCGTTCCTGTCGCATGGGCTCGCCCGGAGCGGCAACAGCTTGCACCCGGCGGCCCGGCCCCATACTCCCGGGGCGGGCGCCTCCCGGGGCGCGCAGGCATGGCTCAGAAGACCCCGCGATGTTCCGTTTCCTGGCCCGCGTCCTGGGCTTCCTGCTGATGGCCGGCGGCTTCGTCGCGCTGGTCTATGACGGCGCCCGCTCGATCGCCAACAATGGCTTGCGGGTGACGCCGCTCTCGGACGTGATCGCCACGCTGTTCAAGGACAGGGCCGGCACCCTGCAGGGCAGCCTCGAAGGGGCGGCGCCCTGGCTCTGGCATCTGCTCGGCCTGCCGCTGACCCTCGCCCCGGCCTCGCTGATCGGCCTGGGGCTCGGCGCAGTCCTGCTCTGGCTCGGCCAGCCCAGCCGGGAGCCGATCGGGTTCCTGACGAAGCCCTGACGGGCGGCCAGCCGGGCCTGGGCTGCGGCGAGCTCGTCCTTCAGCCGCGCGACCTCGGCGGTCAGCGCGGAGTGCTCGATGACGTCGATCTGCGAGGCGAAGACGTAGACCACCGCGCCCGCGGCGTCCCGCACCGGCCCGATATACACGGCCTATGCCGGGGCCCTGCGGGCGCGCAACTTTCCCGACATCACCACCGAGATCGTTCCGCTGGAGACCTTCTCTGCGGAAGGCGGCCACAAGCAATACCCCGCCAAGAATCCGGCGGGCTATTGCGGCTTCGGCGGCACCGGAATGCGCTGCTCGGTGGGGACCGGGATCGCGGCCTGATTTTTTAAGGGTTGCCGGCCGGACGCGGCACCGGTGCCGCGGGGGCGGTGACGGCCCCCGCTTCGGGCTGCGGGGTGCTCCTCGGGCTGCGCAGGACGATGAGCACCCCGCCGAAGACCGACAGGGCGAGGGCGGTGACGAGGATGAGGAAAAGCCAGCGGGGCATCCGCTGGCCCTAGCACGGCGCGCCCGGTTCGGCGAACGCTCAGCGCGGGACGAATACGCCCGGCACGACCTTCCCGGTCCGGCCGAACAGCTCCTCCGCCCGGGTGCAGCTGGCCGGCACATCCTTCTCGTAGACGGCGAGGTAGGATCGGGCCTGCAACAGCAGGGTATCGCGTTCGAGGTCGGCCGGATCGACGCCCATCGCCTGGACCACGCTCTTGAAGCGGTCGCCGTCGGTCCGCAGCGTTTGGCAATGGACGTTCACGAAACCAGCGAGGCCGGCGAGCTTGGCCGCCTTGAGGGCGTTGGCCGGCGGCTCCGCCGGCGCCTGGCCGAAGGCCGGCGCCGCGATGACGGCCAGGACGAGGGTCGTCGGCAACAGGCTGCGGATTCGCATGCGCGGATACTCCATCGGGCTAAGGCGCCTTCAACACCGCCCGGCAGGCGGAGGGCAGGGCCGCCATGGTCATGGCGGGCTTCGGCTTCGGCGGCACCTTCGGCGGCTTCGGGTGCAGCACCGCGTCGGAGAACCAGTAGCTCAGGTCGTCGCAGCCATCCCCGGCGACGGGCGCGCCCTGGGGCTGGCAATCGTCCTGGCCGGCCGGGCAGGCGAGCCGGATATGGTAATGGTAATTGTGCCCGTACATCGGGCGCACCTTGGACATCCAGCTCCGGCCCGAGGCCTCCCGGCACAGGGCCTTCTTGATCGCCGCGTTGACGAAGATGCGCTCCACCTCCGGCTGCTCGGCGGTGAGCTTGATCAATTGCAGATGGGTCGGCGTCCAGACCTCCGGGTCGATGTCGAGGCGGTCCGGGCGGACCATGTCGGTGGCCGAGGTCTCCTCGCGCTCCGCCCGGCTCATGCGGTGGTCGGGCATCGGCGTCAGCCAGATATCGGCGTCGATGCCGATCTGGTGCGAGGCGTGACCGGTGATCATCGGGCCGCCGCGGGGCTGGGCCATGTCACCGACGAGCAGGCCCGGCCAACCGACCCGGGCAGCCTTCTGCGACAGGCGCTCGACGAAATCGATCAGGACCGGCGTGCCCCACATCCGGTTTCGGGACGGGCGCATGACCTGCCAGTTCGGCCCATCCATCGGCAGCGCCTCGCCCCCGGCGAAGCAGCCCTTGGCGTAGAACCCGTAGATGTGGGCCGGCCCGGAAGAGGCGCGGGTGACCCGGCCGAACAGGGCCTTGGCCGGGGTCGAGGGCGCGTCCGGGTGCTCCAGCGGCGGCAGCGGCTTCGGGTTGACGCTGCCGCGGTCCTGGGCCTGCGCCCCCGCGGCGGACAGGAGAAGGGCGGCGAGGGCAACGCCCGCGACGGGGCTCGGGGTGAGGCGCGGAATCGGCATGCGGGGAGCTGTTCGTCCGTCTGAGGGGGCGGGCGCAGGCCCGGACCGGAACGTGAGGCATCGCCGGGGCGTTTTTCAGGCAGCGCGCGAAACACGACGCACGACCCGGGAGGCGAGTATGGCGGCCAATCCTCAACCCGCACCGCGGCAGCCGCGCAGCCTGATCGCCAGCGATCGGGTGATCGGCACGGATGTCCGCCGGCCGGACGGCGGCAAGGTCGGCCGGATCGAGCGCCTGATGCTCGACAAGGTCTCCGGCCGGGTCGCCTATGCGGTGATGAGTTTTGGCGGCTTCCTGGGGCTCGGCGAGGATTTCTATACGCTGCCGTGGTCGGTGCTGCGGTTCGAGCCGGGGCAGGACGCCTACGTGCTCGACCTCACCGAGGAGCAGCTGCGCGCCGCCCCCGCCCGCACCCCGGAGGGCACCGACCCGGCGCAGGACGGCGCCTGGGAGGAGCAGATTCATCGGTATTACGACGCCGCGCCCTATTGGGGGATCTGACCCGGCGCCGGTCCGTCAGCCCTCCGAGGGACCGCACCAGCCCGGCAGGTAGCCGGCGTCCTTGGACTTGGCGAGCGCCATCGCCTTCTCCAGCGCGTCGGAAAAGTCGTTCTCGACGCGCTTCTCCTTGACGTTGCGGCGTAAGAAGTCCGCCCACAGGAACTCGCTGAACGGCGTCGTGTCCTTGGCGAAGCCGCCGGCCCGTCGCAACTCGCCCGCGAGGCTGCGGTACGGGTCGTCGGCGAGGTCGGCGATCGCCTTCGGGATGTCCTTGAAATCCCGCCGCACGCCCTCGGCATCGTAAGAGTAGACCCAGGATTTGTGGTCGCAGACCGTCCAGAACGCATCCTTCTCCAGGTGGTGCAGGTCGGCCACCACCGTGACCAGCACGCTCTCGACGCCCTCTTCCTGAAGTGCCCGGGCGAGATGGTGGTGATCGATCACGTAATGGCGCTTCTTCGGCCCGAGCACGGTCGGGATCATGTGTGCCCCGAGAAACGCCTTCTTCTTCTCGCCGTCATACTGCCGCCAGCGGCGACGCTTCTCGGCGACCTCCCGGTAACCCACCGTCATCTGCGTCGGGCGCAGCTCGGTGATCGGGATCGGCTTGAGCAGCGGTTCGCGGTTGGCCATTCGGTCGAGTCTCCTGCGTGGTTCTGTCACGCCCTTCCCATAACGGGTCGCAGACGGGAAGGCCGGAGGCGCTCACGTTTCGCGGATCGGCCCGGCGCGCACCGCGTCCAGCACGAACACCCGGATCGCCGAGGACAGGTTCTGGCCGCCGCGCCCGGCATCGATCGCGCCGATCAGCGCCTGGACCGATTGGCCGCGCGCCTCCGCGACCTCCCGGAGCGCCGTCCAGAACGGATCCTCCAGGGACACGCTGGTGCGATGGCCCGCGATCACCACCGAGCGCTTGCTGACGCCCGCGCTCACGATGCGCGCGTCATGATGGGGATGAATCGGAATCCGGCTCGCCGCGCTCGAGCCGGTGGCCCTCGTGGCGGTCGATCTCCAGGGCCTTGCGCCGCTGCTGCAGCGTCTTGGCCTTCTTCGGACGCCCGAAAGCGATCCGATTCTCCTCGGCCTTGGCATCCTCGGCCGCGCGGGCCTTGGCCTTGCGGACCTGGCGCAGGTTGATGATCTCGGCCACGGATCGCCTCCCGGCTCACGGTTGGGGGCGGAGCCCCCCAGAGACCAGGGCTCCGCCCTGGACCCGCACAAGGTCCCGGACCTTGTGAAGCCGGGACTTGCGCGCAAATCAATCGGCGCTGGGGGCCAGCATGGTCTCCGGCCGGACCACGCGCTCGAACTCCGCCTCGGTGACGTAGCCGAGGCGCAGCGCCTCCTCCTTGAGGGTGGTGCCGTTCTTGTGGGCGGTCTTGGCGATCTCGGCGGCCTTGTCGTAGCCGATCGAGGGGGCGAGCGCGGTCACCAGCATCAGCGAGCGGCTCATCAGCTCGGCGATCTTGTCCTCGTTGGCCTTGATGCCGACCACGCAATTGTCGGTGAAGCTCACCGCGGCGTCGGCGAGCAGCCGGATCGATTGCAGCACCGCGTTGGCGATCACCGGCTTGAACACGTTCAGCTCGAAATTACCCTGCGAGCCGGCGAAGCTCACCGTGGTGCCGTTGCCGACCACCTGGGTGCAGACCATGGTCAGCGCCTCGCACTGGGTCGGGTTGACCTTGCCGGGCATGATCGAGGAGCCGGGCTCGTTCTCCGGCAGCGACAGCTCGCCGAGGCCCGAGCGCGGGCCGGAGCCGAGCAGGCGGATGTCCTGGGCGATCTTGAACAGGCCGGCGGCCAGCGCCGAGAGCGCGCCCTGCGTGAACACCAGCGCGTCGTGGGTGGCGAGCGCCTCGAACTTGTTGGCGGCGCTGGTGAATTCCAGCCCGGTCAGCTCCGCGACCTTGGCGGCGAACTTGTCCGCAAATTCGGGATGCGCGTTGAGGCCGGTGCCGACGGCGGTGCCGCCCTGGGCGAGCGCCAGCACGCCGGGCAGCGTCGCGGCGACGCGCGAGCCGCCGAGCGCCACCTGGGCGGCGTAGCCGGAGAATTCCTGGCCGAGCGAGACCGGAGTCGCGTCCTGCAGATGGGTCCGGCCGATCTTGACGATCGATTCGAACGCCTTGGCCTTGGCGTCGAGCGCCGTGTGCAGATGGGTCAGCGCCGGCATCAGCCGCTCGCTGATCTCCCTTGCCACCGCGATATGCATCGCGGTCGGGAAGGTGTCGTTCGAGGATTGGCCGCGGTTGACGTGGTCATTCGGGTGGATCGGCGTCTTGCCGCCGCGCTTGCCGCCCAGGGCCTCGTTGGCGAGGCTGGCGATCACCTCGTTGGCGTTCATGTTCGACTGCGTGCCGGAGCCGGTCTGCCAGACCACCAGCGGGAATTCCTCGTCGTACTTCCCGGCCACGACCTCGGCGGCGGCAGCCGCGATGGCATCGGCGAGCTTGGGCTCCAGCGCGCCGAGATCCTTGTTCACCAGGGCGGCGGCCTGCTTCACCAAGCCCAGCGCGTGGACCAGCGGGGCCGGCATGCGCTCGGTGCCGATCTTGAAGTTCTGGAGCGACCGCTGGGTCTGCGCCCCCCAATACCGGTGGGCCGGGACCTCGATCGGCCCGAAGGTATCGGACTCGGTGCGGGTGGCGGTTCCGGTCTCGGTGGGCGACATCGTGGCCTCTACGTTTGGTGCAGTGCGGTGCCTACTTAAATGAGGCGCCGGTGAATCGCGATGCCGGTTTTTCCCCGGCGCCGGACAAGAGCGGGGCTCTGTTCCCGCCGGATAAGGAGCCGATGAGCGCGACGATCGACCTGACCGAGCCCGCGACCCGGTTTCGCCCTCCGGTGCCGCGCCCGCTGCGCGAGCCGCTGGGCCTGTTCGACTTCCTCCGGGCTGCCCGGAAGAACCCGATCACCACCTGGATGGACGTGCACTTCAAGGAGCCGGTGGTGGCCGCCGAGGGCGCCATGGGCCGGATCACCGTGGTCAACGACCCGGCGCTGATTCGCTATCTCCTGGTCGAGAATGTCGAGGGTTACCGCAAGGACGACCTCCAGCGCCGGGTGCTGGCGCCGGGCCTGGGCAACGGCCTGCTCAGCGCCGAGGGCGACGAGTGGCGGCTCCAGCGCCGGACCCTCGCGCCGATCTTCAACGCCCGCACCGTCCAGGGTTTTTCCGACGCGATGAACGCGGCCGGCGCCAAGCTCGGGCGCCGCCTCGCCCGCCGGGGCGGCAAGCCCGTCGATGTCGCCCTGGAGATGACCCGCGTCACCCTCGACGTGCTGGAGCGGACGATTTTTACCCAGGGCCTGCCCGGCGATCCCGACGCGCTGGGCCGCGCCATCACCCGGTTTCTCGAGGCGGTGGGGCCGATCGACCCGCTCGACGTCTTCGGCGTGCCCGATTTCGTGCCGCGGATTGGCCGCCTGCGGGCGCGGCCGGCCGGGCGTTTCTTCGCCGAGGTGGTCGATGAACTCATCGCCCGGCGCAAGGCGGCGATGGAGCGGGGCGAGGCGCCGCGCGACCTGCTGACCCTGCTGCTCGCCGCGCAGGATCCCGAGACCGGCAACGGGCTCTCGGACCTCGCCGTGAAGGCCAACATCGTCACCTTCATCGCGGCCGGGCACGAGACCACGGCCAATTCCCTGACCTGGTCGCTCTACTGCCTGTCGCAGGATCCCGCCGCGCAGGCGCGGGTCGAGGCCGAGGTCGACGCCGCGGGCGAGGGCGATTTCGCCGTCGAGCAGCTGCCCTACACGCGGGCGGTGATCGAGGAGGCGATGCGCCTGTTCCCGCCGGTGCCGTTCCTCAGCCGGCAGGCGACGCGGGACGACCGGCTCGGTCGGATCAAGATCCCGCGCGGCTCGCTGGTGATGGTGGCGCCCTGGGTGCTCCACCGCCATCAGACGCTGTGGGAGGACCCGGAGGCGTTCATGCCGGAACGCTTCCTGCCCGAGAACCGGGACGCGATCCCGCGCTTCGCCTACCTGCCATTTGGTGCCGGCCCGCGGGTCTGCATCGGCCAGAGTTTTTCGATCCAGGAGGCGGTGATCGTGCTGGCCCACGTGGTCCGGGCGGTGCGCTTCCATCTGCCGGCCGATCACCCGCCGGTCACGCCCCTCCACCGGGTCACGCTCCGGCCGGAGCACGGCTTGCGGATGGAGGCGGAGTTGCGGGGCTGAACAGCTTGACGGGGTCCCTGCCGGTTCGCACCTTGTGGACCGGGTTGAGGGAGATTCCCCGATGTCCGATACCGCAGCGCCCCCCATGCTCGACTACGCCGAGCAGGTCGCCCGCGTTTTGCGGTCCAACGCGGAGACGGAAAAGTTCGTCGCTGAGCAGCGCAAGCTGATCGCGGAGCAATCCAAGCTTCAGGCCGAGACCTTGAAGGTCGGCCGAGATCGCGTGCTCGCCCCGCTTTCGATCGGCTTCGCCGGCATGGCCGCCGCGGCCGCGTTCTTCGGGGCGGGTGCCGCCTTCGTCAAACTGCTCGGCCCGTGACGGGTGTTCGCAGGAAAAGGCGATGCGATAAGCTGCACCTGCGTTTCCAGGCGGCGGTCATGTGGGTAAGGTCAGCTCATTTGCTGCGCGGCCCATCGAGCTGCCGGGTCTTGCGGTCGTAAAGGCGGCTCGCGATCCAAGTACCGATGAAGATCGTCGCCGACAGTCCGAAGGCCATGCCGAGGATCTGGTTTGCGTAGGCCTGGGTCATCCGATCAATCCTCCTGACGCAGGAATCGGATTATGATCTGAGCCATCACATGTAGGACGACGGCAGCGATCAGCAAAGTCCAGCCGCCATCGGCGAGCAGATCAAGATGCCGTTGTGCGATCGGATTGATGACCGCGATACCGATGGTCGCGATGGCTGACGAGTTCAGCAGTGTCGCGGCCAGCTTAAGGCCTTCATTGAATCGTTTCGCGCGATGCTTGCGCTCCGCCGCCGACAAGATCGGCTGCGCGACAGTCTCGTCCACCGATGAATCCCCGGGCCGTCGATTCGGCCCGGAGAGTTCAGCTCTTCTTCCGGAACGCGTCCAGGCTCACGACCTCGGCGCTGCCCTCCTCACCGTCCTTCTTGGCGGCGGGGCGGGGGGCCTTCTCCTCTGGCTTGGCGCCGGGCGGCTTGTCGCCCTGAGCGGCGGGGGCCGGAAGCACCTTCGGGGCGGCCGAGCCGATCGTGGCGAGCCCAGCCCCCTTCGGCCGGACTTCGCTCGGCTCGGACCCTGCCCCGCGGGGGCCGGCCTTGGCCGGGGCGGCGTTGGCCTCCTCGGGCACCTCGCCAGCCTCGGTGAGGTCGAACTTCAGGCCGAACTGCACGGAGGGGTCGAAAAAGCCCGACAGGGCGTCGAACGGCACCAGCAGCCGCTCCGGCACGCCCGAGAAGGACAGGCCGACCTCGAAGGTGTGCTCGTGGACGCTAAGGTCCCAGAACTGGTGCTGCAGGACGATGGTCATGTCCTGCGGGTACTTCTCGCGCAGGGCCTGCGACATCCGCACGCCGGGCGCCTCCGTCCGGAACGAGACGTAGAAGTGATGGTCGCCCATCAGCCCGTCCCGGGCGGCGTCGGTCAGCACCTTGCGGACGACGCCGCGGAGGGCGTCCTGCACCAGGAGATCGTAGCGAATCAGGTCGTCTGCCATCTGCGGTCGCGCTCTAGCCCGGTCTGCGCCCGGCGCCCCGCCGCGGATGGCCGGACCGAGGAAATGAGTGAAGGCTTCTGGTGCCAGGCGCCTTCATGCCCCGCCTAGACGATGCGAACCGCTAGGACTTGAGACCGATCTTGGAGACCGCTTACGCGGCCACCGCCACCGAAGCAAAGTTGTCGTTGGCAACTGTTGCAGAGGCCCGATAACGGCGGAACCATGCCGAGCGAAAGATCAACCTTTACGCCTTCGTCGATCCTAGCTTCGCCCCCGCCTGAGACCAGTCCATCTCCGACCGCCTTGCGGCCATCGGTCCTGGGCTCAGGTGGAGGCGCCGGGTACCGCCCCCGGGTCCGATAGGTTTATTCCGAAGACCGTTTATCGCCATAGCCGGCCTCGCGACCGGCTCCCAAGATATAGAGGGGATCGGTCCGGTTTTGAAGCCCGATCGTGTCGCGCCACTGTCTCAGGGCGAACCTCTTGACGCGGCTGTTGCCGGAAATGCGCAGTCGCGCGGTTCCGCGCCCGACGGGCCACGCCGACGCGACCGGATCTGGGGCGCTGTCTGGCGCCTGGGTGTCCTGGTCGCCCTCGTGCTCGTCTATCTCGGCGCCGCGAGTCTGCTCTCCCTCGCCAGCGTCCGCGTCGGCTTCGACCTGTGGGCCGGGATCGACCCGTTCCTGCCGCCCGAGCGGCGCCCGTTCCTCGGCGCCGTGGACCTCGCCCACCGCGCCTTCGCGGTCGACGCCCTGCGCCAGGTCTACCTCGCCGCCCTGGTGCTCGGAGGGGCGTGGTGGCGCGATCGGGCCGGCTGGCGCCGGCGCCTGGCGCTCGATCGTGAGCGCCCGAACGGGATTCGCCCGGTGGCGCTGCTGGCGCTTCTCCTGGTCTGGCCGGTGCTGCACATCGCCTGGGTCACCGGCACGGCCGAGCTGTTCGGCGCGAGCTTCGGCCGGCGGGTGACGCTGTCGCCGTTCATGAGCCAGAGCGCGGTCGTGGCCTGGCTGCTCTACCTTGCGGTGCTGGCCCCCGTGGCCGAGGAACTGCTGCTGCGCGGCGAGGCCTTCGCCCGCGCCCGGGAGGCCTTGGGGCCCGTCGGCGCCGTGCTGGTCACCGCCGTGATCTTCGCCGCTGCCCACGTCTCGTCCTGGGGGCTCGCCCGGCCGGTCTCGCTGCTGCCCCTGGCGCTGGTGCTCGGCTGGCTGCGCTGGCGCACCGGCCGGCTTTGGCCCGGCATCGCCCTGCACGGTTGGTCGAACCTCGCCTTGGTGACCTACGTGCTTTGGCCGACTTGAGCGCGGGACGACGCTTAGGCCTCTTCGTCACCGGTGATGATGGTGGATAGACTGGTCGTGCGCTTGCCCGCGGCCCCTCTCACGCGCAGGACTATCCGATGGACGCCTATCACAGCCTGCTGCGGCGCATCCTCGACGAGGGCGTGGCCAAGGACGACCGGACCGGGACCGGGACGATCTCGGTGTTCGGCCACCAGATGCGCTTCGATCTCGCCGCGGGCTTCCCGCTGGTCACCACGAAGCGCCTGCACCTGCGCTCGATCATCCACGAGCTACTGTGGTTCCTGGCGGGCGACACCAACGTCGCCGCCCTGCGGGCCAACGGCGTGACGATCTGGGACGAGTGGGCCGACGCGCATGGCGATCTCGGCCCGGTCTACGGCCGGCAATGGCGCTCCTGGGCCAAGCCCGACGGCGGCAGCGTCGATCAGATCGCCTGGCTGCTCGACGAGATCCGGCGCAATCCCGATTCTCGCCGCCTGATCGTCTCCGCGTGGAACCCGGCCGACGTCGACCGGATGGCCTTGGCCCCCTGCCACTGCCTGTTCCAGTTCTACGTGAGCGAGGGGCGGCTCTCCTGCCAGCTCTACCAGCGCTCGGCCGACGCGTTCCTGGGGGTGCCGTTCAACATCGCGAGCTACGCGCTCCTGACCCACATGATCGCCCAGGTGACCGGGCTCGGGGTCGGCGACTTCGTGCACACGTTCGGCGACGCGCATCTCTACCGCAACCACCTGGAGCAGACCCGGACCCTGCTGGACCGGGCGCCGCGCCCGCTGCCGCGGCTCGCGCTCAACCCGGAAATCCGCGACCTTTTCGCCTTCCGGTACGAGGACATCACCATCGCGGGCTACGACCCGCACCCGGCCATCTCGGCCCCGGTGGCCGTATGAGCACCATTGTCTCGCTGGTCGCCGCGATCGCCCGCAACGGCGTGATCGGCCGCGACAATGGGCTCGCCTGGCATCTCTCCAGTGACCTGAAGCGGTTCAAGGCACTGACCATGGGCAAGCCGATGCTGATGGGCCGGCGGACCTGGGCCTCGATCGGCCGGCCGCTGCCGGGCCGCCGCACGCTCGTGCTCACCCGCGACCGCGGCTTCCGCGCCGAGGGCGCCGAGACCGTCCACGACTGGGACGCGGCGCTCGCGGCCGCGGCCGGGCCGGAGCTGATGGTGGTGGGCGGAGCTGAGATCTACGCGCTGGCCCTGCCGCATGCCGACCGGCTCCACCTTACCGAGGTCGAGGCCGAGCCCGAGGGCGACGTGCGCTTTCCCGCCTTCGACCGCGCCGCGTTCCGGGAGACGTTCCGCGAGGCGCACCCGGCCGGCCCGCGCGATGAGCACGCCTTCGCGTTCGTCGATTGGGTACGCATCCGCTGAGGCGCGCCGCCGCGGTTGTGTTCCGGCCTGTGCGTGCCCACCTGCCAGCCTTGACAGCATGGGGCGCACACCCGCAGGTGCCTGTCGGGTATGCGTTCTCATGGGGTCCCAAGCCTCGCGAGAAGAGACGCCCACGCAGGTGTTTAGC
This sequence comes from Methylobacterium sp. J-072, assembly GCF_022829425.1. NCBI lineage: Bacteria > Pseudomonadati > Pseudomonadota > Alphaproteobacteria > Hyphomicrobiales > Methylobacteriaceae > Methylobacterium > Methylobacterium sp. J-072. The sequence continues at coordinate 44,748 of NZ_JAKSYK010000094.1, forward strand.
CGCCAAACGAGCCTGTTCGCGACGCGAGCGGTTCAATTCAGGCGGGACTAGGCGGGCGAGCGTGGCCGTTCAGGCAGGGAGACGCAGTCCGGGGAGCACGTTTCGCGTGCGGACCGGGCGCGGGCAGGCAGGAGACGACGGCTAGGATGCTTTGGAGCAATCAGAGCGGCGGTGGCGGCGGCGGCCCGTGGGGTCGGCCCGGCGGCAACGGCGGCGGCCCATGGGGTAATGGCGGCGGCGGCAAGACCCCGCCCAACCTTGAGGACCTGCTCCGGCGCGGGCAGGACCGCCTGCGCGGTCTGATCCCCGGCGGCGGCAACACCGGCGGCGGCTATGGCGGCGGTGGCCCCAGCGGCATCGGCGGTGGTCGTAGCGCCGCGGTGATCGGGGCGCTCGCGGTCGCGGTCTGGCTCGCCACCGGCTTCTACACCGTCTACCCGCGCCAGGTCGGCATCGAGACGATCTTCGGCCGCTACGTCGGCACCAAGGGCGAGGGCCTGCGCTACAACTTCCCCTATCCGATCGGCGGCGTGGTCAAGCCGGATGTCGGCTCGCAGAACTCCATCCAGATCGGGTTCCGCTCCGGTCCCGGCGCCCAGGGCCGCAACCGCGACGTACCGGACGAGAGCCTGATCCTCACCGGCGACGAGAACATCGTCGATCTCGACTTCGAGGTGCAGTGGCGGATCAACCCGCTCAAGGCCTCGGACTTCGTGTTCAACCTCCAGAATCCGGAGGGCACCATCAAAGCGATCTCCGAGAGCGCGATGCGCGAGGTGATCGGCCGCCGCAACATCCAGGCGATCCTGACCAACGAGCAGTCGAGCATCGCCCAGGAGGTGAAGGAGATGGTCCAGAAGGCGCTGGACGAGTACGGCGCCGGCGTGCGCATCGAGGTGGTGCAGCTCGTCTCGGTCAACCCGCCGCCGGAAGTCCGGCCGGCCTTCATCGACGTGAACGCCGCCCAGCAGGACGCCGACACGGCGCAGAACGAGGCCAAGACCTACGCCAGCCGCGAAGTGCCGCAGGCCAGGGGCCGGGCGTCGCAGATCTTCCAGCAGGCCGAAGCCTACCGGACGAAGGCGACGGCCGACGCCACCGGCCAGGCCGCGCGCTTCAGCGAGGTCTACGCCTCCTACAAGGCCGCCCCGGCCATCAGCCGCGAGCGGCTCTTCCTCGAGACGATGGAGAAGGTCCTGGGCTCCGTGAACAAGGTGATCATCGACCAGAACGGCGCGCAGCCGGGCTCGGGCACCGCCGCCGGTGTCCTGCCGGTGCTGCCGCTCACCGAGTTCGGCGCCCGCGCCCCGTCCCCGACCGCGACGGGAGCCGCCCGATGAAACAGGCTCTCCGCACCGGCCTGATCGCGGTCGCCGCGATCGTCGCGATCGGGCTCTACGCCTCGATCTTCACCGTCGGCCAGATGCAGCAGGCCCTCGTCCTGCAATTCGGCCGCGTCCGCGCCGTGCTCAACGCCACCGGCGAGGAGAAGCCCGGCCTCTACTTCAAGGTGCCGTTCGTCGAGAACGTCGTGATCTTCGACAAGCGCGTGCTCGATCTCGACCTGCCGGTGCAGACGGTGCTCACCGCCGACCGGCAGAACCTGGAGGTGGACGCCTTCGCGCGCTACCGCATCCTCGATCCGCTGCGCTTCTACCAGGCGGTGGGCAATATCGGGCTCGCCAACCAGCGGCTCGCCAGCTTCACCAATTCCGGCCTGCGCAACGTGCTCGCCCGCTCGACTCGTGACGCCATCGTCAAGACCGACCGCGGCCAGCTGATGCACCAGATCCAGGAGGACGTGAACCGGCAGGCCAAGGCGCTGGGCATTGAGATCGTGGATCTGCGCATGACCCGTGTCGACCTGCCGGCGCAGAACTCGGCCGCCGTCTACAAGCGGATGAAGACCGAGCGCGAGCGTGAGGCCGCCGACATCCGCGCCAACGGCGACCAGAGCGCCGCCACGATCCGCGCCAAGGCCGACCGCGAGGTGACGGTGATCCTCGCCGAGGCGACCCAGAAGTCCGAACAGCTGCGCGGTCAGGGCGACGCCGACAAGAACCGGATCCTCGCCGAGGCGTTCGGCAAGGACCCGGACTTCTTCAGCTTCTACCGCTCGATGCAGGCTTACGAGACCGGGCTGAAGGGCTCCGACACGCGGCTGGTGATCAGCCCCAGCTCGGACTTCTTCCGCTACTTCAGCGACCCGCAGGGCCGGGCGACGGCCTCGGCGCCGCGCGCGCCCCGCGGGCCCGCGGACCCGACCGCCTCCACCGGCGCGACGCGCTGACCGCTGGCGCCCCGGCGCCAGCGGACTACGATGCAGGACCATCCGCGGGCGGCCGATCCCGGTCGGCGGCCCGCGAAACCGGAACCGCGTTCTTGAAGAGGTCGACCATGCACCCCGTCGCGAGCGCCCCCCGGGCGTCCTTCGGCCGCGCGCAGGCGCAGCCCCGTTCCCGCACCCGCGCGTTCATGGCGGCGATCCTGGTCGGCGCCTCCTTCGCGACCGCCGCCCTGCCGGTCCCGGCCTTCGCCAAGGGCCCGGCTTCGCTGGCCGACCTCGCTGATCAGGTCACCGACGCGGTGGTGAACATCTCCGCCTCCACCACGGTCGAGGCGCGCAGCAGCCGCGCCGGGCCGCAGCTGCCCCCGGGCACGCCCTTCGAGGACCTGTTCGAGGAGTTCTTCAACCGCCGCGGCGGCAAGGGCGGCAATGGCGGGGAGCGCGGCGACAACGACACGCCGCGCCAGCAGCGCAAGTCGAACTCCCTGGGCTCCGGCTTCATCATCGACGCCTCCGGGATCGTGGTGACCAACAACCACGTCATCGGCGACGCCAACGACATCCAGGTGATCCTGCACGACGGCACCAAGCTGAAGGCCGAGATCATCGGCAAGGATTCGAAGATCGACCTGGCGGTGCTGCGGGTGAAGCCTACCGCCGAGCGCCCCCTGAAAGCGGTTCCGTTCGGAAATTCCGAGACCATGCGCCCGGGCGATTGGGTGATCGCCATCGGCAACCCGTTTGGCCTCGGCGGCTCGGTCTCGGCCGGCATCGTCTCGGCGCGTGGCCGGAACATCGAGTCCGGACCCTACGACAACTACATCCAGACGGATGCCGCCATCAACAAGGGCAATTCCGGCGGCCCGCTGTTCAACATGGACGGCGAGGTGATCGGCATCAACACGGCGATCCTGTCGCCGACCGGCGGCTCGGTGGGCATTGGCTTCGCGGTGCCCTCGGACACGGCCAAGCCCGTGATCGACCAGCTGCGCGACTTCGGCGAGGTCCGCCGCGGCTGGCTCGGCGTGCGCATCCAGAACGTCGACGACGCCACCGCAGAGGCGCTCAACCTCAAGGGCGGCGCGCGGGGCGCCCTGGTGGCCGGCGTCGACGAGAAGGGCCCGGCCAAGACCGCCGGGATCGATGTCGGCGACGTCATCGTGAAGTTCAACGGTGCCCCCGTGAAGGCGTCGGGCGACCTACCCCGGATCGTCGCCTCGACCCCCGTCGGCCAGAAGGTCGACGTGGTTGTGGTCCGCAAGGGTGAGGAGCTGACCAAGCCCGTCACCCTCGGCCGGCTCGAGGACACCGACAAGCCGCAGCTCGCCAACCTGCGCCAGCCCGAGCCCGAGAGCGCGACCCGTCAGGCGCTGGGTCTCAACCTCTCCGGCATCACCGACGAGCTGCGCAAGAAGTTCGGGATCAAGGACACCGTGAAGGGCGTAGTCGTCACCCGGGTCGACCCGAACTCGACCGCCGCCGACAAGCGGATCCAGCCCGGCGAGGTGATCGTCGAGGTCGGCCAGGAGGCGGTGAACACGCCGGCCGAGGTGACCAAGCGGGTCGAGGCCCTGAAGAAGGAGGGGCGCAAGTCGGTCCTTCTGCTGGTGGCGAGCGCCACCGGCGACGTGCGCTTCGTGGCGATCGGGCTCGACTGAGCCGGTTCCATATCGAGAGATTGAGGGCCGTCGCTCCGAAAGGATGCGGCGGCCTTCGCGTTTTTGGGACAGGGCTGGGCGCCTCCAGGGAGAGCCGCTTCACGGCACGTCTTGCGCTGGGTCCCGGGTCGCATTCCGCTGGCGTTGCACGCGCCCGGGAAAGGGTCTGGCGTTTCATCCTGCCCCGCCCCTTTCCCGGACGGGTGGAGCGAAGCGGCTCGACAGTGGCTGGGGAGGGTACATTGACGCGGCGGATCCGTGCAGCACACTGGCGTCGCGAGTCGATGCGGCTCGGACGCTCTCGAACCCCATGACGGCCGTCGCCTTCGACACCCTGAAATTCGCCCGCGTCCTGCGCGAGAAGGCGAAGCTGTCACCCGAGCAGGCGGAAGGGTTCGCCGATGCGCTGGTTGATGTCCTCAGCGGAACTCTTGCCACCAAGGGCGACATCCGCGACGTGCAAGCCGACATCAAAGGCGTTCGGGGTGAGATCGAAGCCCTGAAGATCCGGACCCGCGCCGATATCGACGCGCCGCGGCTCGCGGCTAGGACGCGCATCGAAACCCAAAGCCCCTTTACCAGGTTCGGTATCGAGCGGGTCAGGACAACCAGCGCCTCCGCCGACATAGACGTCCGGTACTGGATCGTCGGCGCAATCGGTCTTCAGACCCTCGTCTACCTGTACGCGCTCGTGGTCTTCGCCCAGGCCCTTCGCTGATCCCTCACGCCACGAACTCCGCCGCCGCATAGCCCTGCAAGTACAGCAGCGCGGTGAGGTCGCCGTGCTCGATCCGGACCCGGGCGGCGGCCGCGACCGCGGGCTTGGCCCGGAAGGCGACGCCGAGGCCGGCTTCCGCCAGCATGTCGAGGTCGTTGGCGCCGTCGCCGACCGCCAGGGTCTCGGCGGGGCCGAGCCCAAGGGCGTCGCGCAGCTCGATCAGCGTGGCGCGCTTCTCGGCCTTGCCGACGATCGGGTCCGCCACCGTGCCGGTGAGCCGCCCGTCCGCGACGCCGAGCACGTTGGCCCGGTGCTCCTCGAACCCGATCATCCCGGCGATCGGGCCGGTGAACAAGGTGAAGCCCCCCGAGACCAGGCAGGTCCGGGCGCCGTGCGCCCGCATCGTCCGCACCAGCGTCGGGCCGCCCGGGGTGAGGCTGAGCTGATCGGCGATCAGCCCGTCCACCGCCTCCACGGGAATATCTTTAAGAAGCGCCACGCGTTCGCGGAGCGCCGGCTCGAACGCGATCTCGCCGCGCATCGCCCGCTCGGTGATCGCCGCAACATGGTCCTTGAGGCCCAGCGTTCCGGCGAGCTCGTCGATGCATTCCTGTTCGATCATGGTCGAATCCATGTCGGCCAGGAACAGGCGCTTGCGGCGGTGCGAATCGGCCGGCAGTACGGCGAGGTCGATCGGCTCGCCCGAGAGCGCGCTCCGCAGCCGTTCCGTGAGAGCGCTCGCGTCAACGGGATCGCCCGGCACCAGCACCTCGGCGGCGACCTCTCCGTGCAGGATCCGCGGTGGGTGCTCCGTCCGTAGCACCGCGCGCGCCTCGGCCAGCACCGCGTCGGTGATGGACGGCCGAGCCGGGTTTGCTATCAGGACCGCGACCAGCATCGTGGAGTTTCGCCTTGCCAGACCGGGAGGAGACCGGGGGGCGCCCGGCGGCGATCCTCATCGCAGGGCCCACCGCCTCGGGCAAGTCGGCGCTCGCCGCCCGGCTGGCGCTGCGCCACGGCGGCGTGGTGATCAACACCGATTCCATGCAGGTCTATCGCGACCTGCGCCGCCTCACCGCCCGGCCCGACCCGGACGAGGAGGCGCGGGTGCCCCACCGGCTCTACGGCCATGTCGACGGGGCGGTGAACTATTCCGTGGGGCATTTCTCCCGGGATGCCACCGCCCTCCTGGCGGATCTCGGCGGACGGCTGCCGATCTTCGTCGGCGGCACCGGCCTGTATGTCCGGGCCCTGGAGCAGGGATTTTCGGAATTGCCGCCAGTCCCCGACGCGGTCCGCGCGCAGGTGCGGGAGGAGGCCGAGGGCCGTCCGACCGAGGCGCTGCATGCCGACCTCGCCCGGCACGACCCCGATGGCGCCGCTCGCCTGCGCCCGAGCGACCGCATGCGGGTCATGCGCGCCCTGGAGATTTTTCTGGCCACCGGCCGGCCGATCGCGAGTTTTTACGGCGATCCCGTGCCGGGACCCCTGGCCGGTAAAAACCTCCAAAAACTCTTCCTGGCGCCCGACCGTGCGGTGCTGCGAACCCGCATCGACGCCCGTTTCCGCACGATGATCGCCGAAGGCGCCCTGGACGAGGTTTTTCGCCTGCGCGCGCGGAATCTCGATCCGATGCTGCCGGTGATGCGTGCCCACGGCGTGCCGGGCCTGATCGCCCATCTCGACGGGACGCTTTCGCTGGAAGAGGCGATCGCCCGCGGCCAGGCCGATACGAGGGCCTATGCCAAGCGCCAGTTCACGTGGTTCCGCCACCAGATGGGGACGGATTGGCGCTGGCTCGATCCAGACGAGGCGGCTGGGTTGTGAGACCGACCTTTCAAGAAGAGCTGCGATCGCACGGCTCTCAGGACAACGCCCGGGTCCCCCGTCCCCGCACCCCTGAAGACTACACAGGTTGGAAAATTCATTCCCCGAGGAATCGATACGGGATCCGTTAAGCCCGCGCCGTCATTCCGGGGCGCCGCAGGCGAGCCCGGAATCCAGAACCACCGGCGGTGCAAGAGCTTGGCGCCTCGGCGGCTCTGGATCCCGGGCTCCGCTACGCGGCCCCGGGATGACGGCGCGAGGTGGCAGCGATCACGGCCTCTGCTTGAAGAAGACTGCGCCTTGCGCCCAGGCCTCAGCGCTCCAGGCGCGCCACCAGGCTCGACGTGTCCCAGCGGTTGCCGCCCATGGACTGCACCTCGGCGTAGAACTGGTCGACCAGGGCCGAGACCGGGAGCTTGGCGCCGTTGCGGCGGGCCTCGTCCAGCAGGATGCCGAGATCCTTGCGCATCCAGTCGACCGCGAAGCCGAAATCGAACTTGCCCTGGTTCATGGTCTTGCCGCGATTCTCCATCTGCCAGGAGCCGGCGGCGCCCTTGGAGATCACGTCGAGCACCGCCTCCACGTCGAGGCCGGCACGCTTGGCGAAGTGGACGCCCTCGGACAGGCCCTGGACCAGCCCGGCGATGCAGATCTGGTTGACCATCTTGGTGAGCTGGCCGGAGCCCACCGGGCCCATCAGCCGGCAGGCCCGGGCGAAGGAGCCGATCGCCGCCTCGACCTTGGCGTAGGTCTCCGGCGCGCCGCCGCACATCACGGTGAGCACGCCGTTCTCGGCGCCGGCCTGGCCCCCGGAGACCGGCGCGTCGATGAAGCCGAGCCCCTTGGCCTCGGCGGCCGCCGCGAGTTCCCGGGCGACCTCGGCCGACGCGGTGGTGTGATCGACGAACACCGAACCGGCCGTCATGCCGGCGAGCGCCCCGTCATCGCCGAGCACGACGCTGCGCAGGTCGTCGTCGTTGCCGACGCAGGCGAACACGATCTCGGCGCCCGCGACCGCCTCCCGGGGCGTCGCCGCGAAGGCGCCGCCATGGGCCTTCACCCAGGCCTCCGCCTTGGGGGTGGTCCGGTTGTAGACGGTGACGTCATGGCCCTTCTTGGCCAGGTGTCCGGCCATCGGGCCGCCCATCACGCCGAGACCCAGGAATGCGACCTTCGCCATTGTTGTCCGCTCCTCCCAGGGCCGAATCGCGCCCGCACCGGGCCTGCGCGCGAGGCGCAGGCGGCGACGGGTTCCGGGGCCGACCGCGACGACGGCCGGGGCCGTGGCGATGGCCCGATGTAACAGATCGGGCGTCGTGCCGCCCGCGAAGCTGCATCACAGCTCGGATCGCTTGCGTCAACGGCGGACGAATAGGATAAACCCACGGTGTAGCCCGGGACCTGCGAGTCCCAGCCGGAGGTCCCAGCGGCCCCGAGCATGAGGCGTTCGGTAGGGAGCGGGACGGATGGGTACGGCGATCGGCAGGCATGGGCCCTGGGCCCTCGTGGGAGCGCTCGGCGCCGCGGCTTTGGCGATCGTGGCCACCCAGCGCGGCGAGACGATCAACGCGCTCTGGATCGTGGTCGCGGCGGTCTGCGTCTACATGATCGCCTATCGCTACTACTCGAAATTCATCGCCGAGAAGGTGATGCGCCTCGATCCGAAGCGTCAGACGCCGGCCGTGCGGCACAATGACGGGCTCGACTATGTGCCCACCAACCGCAGCGTGCTGTTCGGCCACCATTTCGCGGCGATTGCGGGGGCGGGCCCGCTGGTCGGCCCGGTGCTGGCCGCGCAGATGGGCTACCTGCCCGGCATGCTGTGGATCCTGGCCGGCGTGGTGCTGGCCGGGGCGGTGCAGGACTTCATGGTCCTGTTCGTATCGATGCGCCGGGACGGCCGGTCGCTCGGCGAGCTGATCCGGGCCGAGCTCGGCACCGTGCCGGGCATCATCGCGCTGTTCGGCACCTTCCTGATCATGGTGATCCTGCTGGCCGTACTGGCGCTGATCGTGGTCAAGGCGCTCGCCGAGAGCCCGTGGGGCACCTTCACGGTGATGTCGACGATCCCGATTGCCATGCTGATGGGCGTGTATTCGCGCTACATCCGCCCGGGCCGGATCGGCGAGGTCTCGATCCTCGGCTTCGTCCTGCTGATGCTGGCGATCGTCGGCGGCGGCTCGGTCGCCGCGAGCCCGGTCTGGGGCCCGGCCTTCACCTTCACGGGCCCGCAGCTGTGCTGGATGCTGATCGGTTACGGCTTCGTGGCCTCGATCCTGCCGGTCTGGCTGTTGCTGGCGCCGCGGGACTACCTCTCGACCTTCCTCAAGATCGGCACCATCGTCGGCCTGGCCCTGGGCATCGCGGTCGTCGCGCCGCACATGCAGATGCCCGCGACGACCAAGTTCATCGACGGCACCGGGCCGGTCTGGGCCGGCAGCCTGTTCCCGTTCCTGTTCATCACCATCGCCTGCGGCGCCGTCTCGGGCTTCCACGCCCTGATCTCGTCGGGCACCACCCCGAAGCTGATCGCCAGCGAGTCCGATGCCCGCTTCATCGGCTACGGCGGCATGCTGATGGAATCGTTCGTGGCAATCATGGCGCTGGTCTCGGCCTGCGTGATCGACCCGGGCGTCTACTTCACCATGAACTCGCCCGCGGCGCTGCTCGGCACCACGCCCGAGACCGCCGCGGCCGCCGTGACCAAGCTCGGCTTCGCCACCACCCCGGAAGTGATCACCCAGACCGCCGCGGATGTCGGCGAGCGCACGATCATCTCCCGCGCCGGCGGCGCGCCGACCCTGGCGGTGGGCATGGCCCACATCATCTCCTCGGCCATTGGCGGCAAGGCGATGATGGCCTTCTGGTACCATTTCGCGATCCTGTTCGAGGCTTTGTTCATCCTCACGGCCGTGGATGCGGGCACCCGCGCCTGCCGGTTCATGGTGCAGGATCTCGTGGCGCTGGCGGTGCCGTCGTTCAAGAACACCACCTCCTGGGGGCCGAGCATCGCGGCGACCGCGATCGCGGTCGGCGCCTGGGGCTACTTCCTGTACCAGGGCGTGACCGACCCGCTCGGCGGCATCAACACCCTGTGGCCGCTGTTCGGCATCTCCAACCAGATGCTGGCCGCGGTGGCGCTGACGCTCTGCACGGTGGTGATCTTCAAGATGAAGCGCGAGCGCTACGCGTTCGTGACCATCATCCCGACCGCGTGGCTGTGTCTGTGCACCCTCACGGCCGGCTGGCAGAAGATCATGTCCGCCGACCCCAAGATCGGGTTCCTGGCCCATGCCGAGCGCTACGCGACGGCCGCCGCCGAGGGCAAGCTCCTGGCGCCGGCCAAGAACGCCGATCAGATGGCGCAGATCATCCTCAACGACCGGATCGACGCCGTGCTGGCGGCCCTGTTCATCGGCCTCGTGGTCGCCATCGCGGGCTTCGGCATCGCCGCCTGCCTGAAGGCTTGGCGGGCCGATCGCTGGACCGCCCTCGAGACCGATCCGCGTCTGGCTGCGGCCGAGTAGGAACCGCCATGGAGCAACCGCAGAGCCTGCGCCGCCGCCTCCAGACGCTGTCCAAATGCGTCTGCGACGGTGCCCGGCTGATGGTCGGGCAGGGCGATTACGCGGCTTACGCCGCGCATATCCGCCGGACCCATCCCGACCAGGCGCCGATGACCGAGCTGGAGTTTTTTCGCAATCGCGAGAACGCCCGCTTCGGCGTGGGGAACACGTCGGGGTTTCGCTGCTGCTGAGGGGAGAGACGCCGGCGTCAAACGGTGCGGGGCCTGTGGTCCCGCACCGTCATTGCGAGCGCAGCGAAGCAACCTAGGGAAGCGCTACCTTCGGGGATCGCGCGCTGCGCTGGGTTGCTTCGCTGCGCTCGCAATGACGGTAAAGGCGGGTGCGCGCCTCAAACCGGAAACGGGACGACCCGCCTGCGCCCCGCTCGCCCGCGAAACCATAAAGCGAGCGCGAAATGTCAGTCCCCGGCGCAAGCGCGGCCGGATCTTGACTCGGCCGCCACAATATCCGCCATCTCCCACCGCACGGGAGGTCGGCATGAGCATTTTCCAGGACGCCATCCTTCGGTTCGGCCGCACGATCATGTCGTATGCGGGCGATGCCGTCTTCCTTCAGGCCGCCGTCTCGGCCGCGGCCAACGTCATCGTGGCCGATGGCGACGTGGCCGAGGAGGAGATCGAATCGGCGATCAGCGGCATCCGCGCCAACCCGATCCTGGAGAAGTCCTACGACACGCTGCGCGTCGAGCAGGAGCTCTACGAGGCCATCGCCCGGGCGAAGACCCGCGCCGGCCGCCTGGAGAACCTGCGCCTGGTGGGCGCCATCGCCGAGCGGCCGATCGACCAGCGCCAGGACGTCTTCTTGATCGGCGCCGACGTAGCCGATTTCGGCGGCATCAGCGAGGTCGAGCACAAGGCGCTCGACGAGATCGGCGCGGCGCTGCACGTGGACAAGTCCGCGCTGCTGCGTTGAGCCGCCTCGAGGACGGGTCGTCCGGCGGAGTTTGACGGACCGCAACTGTCGGCCCTCGCCCGATCGACCTGACGGGCCCGGTGCGACTGCTTGGCGAAGGCTGGGCGTTGCTTGAACCGCCCCGCGCAATGCGCAACGCTTCCGTCCGGCCGCGAATCGGCGGCCCGCCGGGGGGCGCGGGATGGACGTTCGGAACACGGTATCGGCTGAGAGGCCCGAGCGTGGCGGGGAGATCGCCTTCGACAGGTCGCTCGCTGGGCTGACCGGGATCGTTGTGAAGGGGTTTTTGCTGTCGCTGGTCACCTCCGGCATCTATCGGTTCTGGTATGTGACGAATCTGCGGCGGTTCTTCTGGAGCCGCACCCTCGTGGACGGCTCGCCCGCCGCCTATACCGGCCGCGGCGAGGATCTGTTTCTCGGATTCCTCGTGGCGGTCGTGCTTCTGGCGCCGATCTATGTCGGCCTGTTCGCGGTGTCGCTGCTCTCGCCCGCGTTCCCGATCTTCGCGGGCGTCGTCGGCGTCGTTGTGCTGTTCGTCCTCGGACAGTTCGCCCTCTATCGCGGGCGGCGCTACCGGGCCGCGCGGACCCTGTGGCGGGGCATCCGCCTCGGCCAGGACGGTTCGGGTCTGGTCTACGCCGCTTTGGCCGCGGGCTGGTGGATCGTCGTCCTGGCGACCCTCGGTCTTGCCTTCCCGTTCATGCGCGCGGCCCTCGAACGCTACCGCATCCGCCATACCCTGGTCGGTACGAGCCGGATGGGATCGGAGGCACGGGGTCGGTCGGTTCTGCCGAGCTGGCTGCTGCTCTGGGCCCCGATCGTGGTGCCGGTCCTGCTGCTGCCCGCCGGGATTTTCGCCTCGGGTGCGTGCGGGCCGCTGCTGGATACGAACCTGACGCTGCCGAAACAGGGGGCGGTCAAGGTTCCCAGTCCGAGTTCAGCGGAATGCGATGCCGTCGCCGTGACTCTTCTGACGGCGCTCTCCTTCCTGCTCGCCGTGGCGGCCCCGGTGGTCTCGCTGCTCTACCCGTTCTATCGCGCCCGCGAGACCCGGGCCTTCCTGAGCGCCATCCGTCTCGACGAGGTCCGTCTCGTCTCGCGGCTGAGGGCGTGGGATCTCTATCGGCCGTACCTGGCCTATCTCGTCCAGTGTCTGAAGCTCGGCATCCTGATCACCGTCACGGCGGCCATCGTCGTGGTGATCATGATGGTGTCCGGCGACGCGGTCGCGCAGAGCGTCCGGTTTGCGATCGGTGCGGTCATCGTCGTGGCCCTGTATGCCTGGTACCTCGTATCCACGGTCGTCCTCCACGTCCGCGTGTTGAAGGTCGGCCCCTGGCGCGCGGTCGCCGAGACCACGCGGATCTCGGATGCGGCCGCCCTGGGAGCGATCGTCGCTTCCGCCCGCGGCCCCAGCAGCAGCCTGGGCGAGGGCATGGCCGACGCCCTCGACGTGGGCGGCGTCCTCGATATCGGGTTCTGAGGGACCGGATGTGACGGCACTCACCGGCGCGGGCCGCTACTTCGACGGCCGCACCGCACGGCCCGTCCCGGTCTCCCTGCGCCTCGAAGCCGGACGCTTGGAAGTGTCGGGCCCGGATCTCCGCCGGGACTGGAATAGCCTCGACCTGCGGGCCGAGGACGCGCGCCCGCCCCTGATGCGGGTCGGGCCGGCGGATACGCCGGAGCGGGTCGAATTCTCGGACGAGGCCCTGGCCGCCGCCCTCGAAGCGCTCTGTCCGGACCTGCATGCCGGCCCGGCCGCGGAGGGCCGCACCCTGACGGTGGCGCTCTTGGTCGATGGCGGCCGGGATCGCGCTCCTCGGGCTCGCGGCCTTTGGCGTGCCGGTCCTGGCCGACGCCCTCGCGCCGCTGGTGCCCGCGGCGGTGGAGGACCGCCTCGGTGCCGCGACCGAGAAGCAGATCGGGTATCTGCTCGGCAACCCGCCGGCCTGCTCCGCCCCGGAGGGGCAGGCCGCCCTGGATCGGCTGGTGAGCCGCCTGCGCGGGGACCTGCCGCCGGACCTGCGCGTGAGCGTGCGCCGCTCGACCACGGCCAACGCCCTGACTCTGCCCGGTGCCCGGGTGATCGTCCTGTCGGACCTGATCGCGCAGGCGCAGTCCCCGGACGAGTTTGCCGGTGTGCTCGCCCACGAATTCGGACACGTGGCGGCCCGGGACCCGAGCCGGGCGCTGATCCGGAGTTCCGGCATCGCCTACCTGCTCGGCTACCTCGTCGGCGATCTGGCCGGCTCGGCCGTGATCGTCGCGCTGGGGGAGAACGCCCTCTCCGCCAGCTACAGCCGCGAGGCCGAGCGGGCCGCCGACGCCTATTCGGTCGCCGCCCTGACCCGCGCCGGGGGCGATGGGGCCGCCCTCGCGATCCTTCTTGAGCGGATCGCCGCCGATACCGGCGAGGACCTCGCCTTCATGCGCAGCCATCCCTTCACGCGGGAGCGGGCGGCTGCCATCCGGGCGCTCGCGGCCACCGCTCCGCAACCGCTTGAGGGGCATCGGCCGCTCCTCGACGCGCCGTCCTGGGAGGCGCTCAAGGCGATCTGCGCGGCCCCCGCATCGCGGTAGAGCGCGCACCGCTCAAGTGTGGACCGGTTCGGTGGTTCCGTCGTCATCCTCGCGGGCGCAAACGGTGCGGTACACCCGCGAAAGCAGCTCCTTCGGGAGCGGACGGTCCAGCCAGCGCATCTCACCGAAGTCATCGGTCGCGCCGAAACAAGTCGGCAACGCCTTCAGCCGGAAGCGGGTGAAGTCGTGATGGTGGCAATGCTTTTGACCAGAAGGTGAAATAGAATAGCCGGTCGATTTGCTCGGATCATAAAGAATGAGCAGCAGCGATCTGTTTTTTGCTTCAAGCCTGCGCTCAAAGCACTTGACATCCGCTGATCTCAGATCGTGTTATATGAAGTCTGTCGGCAATTGCTTGGGAGCGACAAATTTGCCGGTGATGCTCGCGGCGGAGGGGCTCACGAAGCGTTTCGGATCGACCCGGGCGCTCACCGATGTGTCGTTCGAGCTTCAGGCCGGCGAGGGGCTCGCCCTGATGGGCGCCAATGGGGCCGGCAAGTCGACCTTGGTGAAGATCCTGTGCGGCGTCCATGGCGCCGATGCCGGGTCGATCACCATCGGCGGGAAGACGGTCGCGTTCGCCTCGCCGCGGCAGGCGCGGGAGCACGGGATCATCGCCGTGCATCAATCGATCGCCGATGTCGGTGTCCCGACCCTGTCGGTCGCCGACAACCTGCTGCTCGACCGCTCCTGCACGGGGCGCGGCCCGCTCCTCGTCGGCGGCCGGCGGAGCTTGCGCGCCGCCGCGGCGATCGCGGCCGGCATCGGCCTCGAGCTGGACCTGTCCCGGACCCTCGACGCGCTCTCCATCGCCGAGCGCCAGCTCGTCGCCATCGCGCGCGCCGTCGCGCACGACCCGGCCGTGCTGATCCTCGACGAGCCCACCGCCAGCCTCTCGGCTCCCGAATCCGAGCGCCTGTTCGCAGTCCTCGACCGGCTCAGGGACCGGGGCGTCGCGCTGCTCTACATCTCGCACAAGACCGGCGATCTGCGCCGCATCGCCGACCGGATCGTGGTGCTGCGCGACGGCCGGGTCTCGGGCGAGTTCCGCCGGCCGCTGGATCTCGGCGCCGCGATCCGGGCGATGGTGGGCCACGCGGTCGGGCGCGCGGCGCCGCGCGATCCGGTGCCGGGCGGCGCGCCGATCCTGCGGCTGTCGCAGGCGCGCCTCGTCCCGGCCGCTGCGGCCTTCGATCTCGTCGCGCATGCGGACGAGGTCGTGGCGGTGACGGGGCCGGTGGGCGCCGGAAAGTCCACCCTCGCCGGTGCCATCTTCGGGCTCTGGCCGCTCGCGGCCGGGCACATGGAACTCGACGGCCGACCCTGGCGGCCGCGCTCGGCCGGGGACTCGGTCCGCAACGGCGTGTTCATGGCCGGCGAGGACCGCTGGCGCACCACCTTCTTCCCCGGCACCATGCCCTTCGCGGATATCGCCGGCACGATCGGCTTCCCCTTCCTCGACCGCTGGGGCCGGGCGGGCCTCGTCGCGCGGACGGCCGAGACGCGCGCGGCGCGCCGGCTCATCGCCGAATTCGGCATCAAGGCGCGCGGCCCCGAGGACCTGCCCGCCGCCCTGTCGGGCGGCAACCAGCAGAAGGTCGTCCTCGCCCGCTGGCACGCCGAGCCGGCGCGGCTGCTGCTGCTCGACGAGCCGTTCCAGGGCGTCGATATCGGCGCCCGGGACGACATCATCCGGGCGATCCGGGCCCAGTCGCGGGACCGCGCCACGATCGTCTTCGTCAACGACCTCGAAGAGGCGCTGGAGGTCGGCGACCGGGTCGTGGTCATGGCCGATCGCGCCGTGGTCGGGGACGCCGCCGACCTCGCCCGGATCAGCGCGCTGCTGGCTTCAGGCGCCCCTTCGCCTCACCCTGCCGTCTCGTAGAGTCCCCGTCATGTCGTCGCCCGCCCGCACTCCGAAGGGGGCCTTGTCCCTGCGTCGCCTCGCGATCGATTACGGGCTCCTGATCCTGCTCGTCGGACTATTGGTGGTCTTCGCAGTCGCGCAGCCCGCCTTCCTGCGCGTCAACAACCTGTTCAGCATCCTGCAGGCCGTCGCCATCGTGGCGCTGCTCGGGGTCGGCGTCACGGTCACGATGATCGCCGGTGGGTTCGATCTCTCGGTCGGCGGGCTCGCCGCCTTCGTGCAGATGGCGGCTGCCTACAGCCTGATCGTGCTCGACGGCTCGACCGGCAGCACCATCCTGCTCTGCCTGGGGATCGGCATGTTGGTCGGCCTCGGCAACGCGCTCCTGATCGTGCGGCTCGGCATCCCCGATCTCCTCGCCACGCTCGGGATGCTGTTCCTCCTGGCCGGCCTCCAGCTGATCCCGACCGGGGGCCGCTCGATCGCCCGGGGCATGACCCTGCTCGACGGGTCTGTGGCGGACGGCGCCTTCACCCACGCGTTCCTCACCCTCGGCCGGCACCGGTTCTGGGACATCCTGCCGGTCCCGGTGGTGGTGCTCGCGGTCGTGGCCGCCGCGCTCTGGTTCGTGATGGATCTCACCCGCTTCGGCCGGGTGTTCCACGCGGTCGGCGGCAACGAACTGGCGGCGCGGCTCGCCGGTGCGCCGACGCGGGCCTACCGGGTTTGCGCCTACGTCATCTCCTCCACGGTGGCGTCCATCGGCGGCATCCTGATGGCCGCCCGGATCGGCCGGGGCGACGTGTCCGCCGGCAACGGGCTGATGCTGGATGCCATCGCGGCCGCGCTGATCGGCTACGCCGTGCTCGGCGCCAACCGGCCGAACATCCTCGGCACGGTCGTGGGCGCCGTCTTCGTGGGCGTCCTGCTCAACGGCCTGACGATGCTGAACGCCCCCTATTATCTCCAGGACTTCGTCAAGGGCGCCGTGCTGATCGGCGCCCTGACCGTCACCTACGGCCTCGCGCCGAAGCGGGCCTAGAGCATCATCCCGAAAGGTGGTTTCCGGCTTTTGGAAAGGGATGATGCAAAATCGAAGATCGCGCGCATCGCCCGGGTTCCGATATCCAGGACGATGCGTTGATCGTGGCGGGCGATCAATGCGGCTTGGGGATCCAGGGGGCGGTCGCGGCCTCCGAATGGCCGAAGGCCGGGATCCGGGCGTTCAGATCCGCGATGGTCTTCACCCCGGCTTCCCGAAGCGCTCCCTGCGTCAGCAGGATCGGCTCGACGGTGATCCGAGGCCCGGGATCCTGGCCGGCGAGGGCGAGCGCCGCGGCCCGGATCGATACCGCGCCGACCACCGCCGGATTCGTCGCGACGGTGGCGACCCAGGGGCTGCCGGGCTCGGTGATCTCGCCGATATCCGCGGTCGACACGTCGGCCGAATAGATCTTCACCCGGTCGGCGAGGTTCAATTCGTTCACCGCGAGCTTTGCGCCGCGCGCGAACTCGTCATACGGCGCAACAATCACCGTGATGCCCGGATTGGCGCGCAGGGCCGCCTTGGCCTGGTCGGCGACGACGCTCGCGGTCGCGTCGCTGACGGTGCCGAAGCGGGCCTTCTCGATCACCCCCGGATGGGCGGCCTTGAAGGCGGCCCAGACCGCGTCGCGGCGATCGAGGGGGGCGAATCCGGCGACATAGATATAGGCCGCCTGAAAGCTGGTCCCGTTCTCCTGAACGACCTGGTCCAGCGCCTTCTGGGCGAGCGCGCGATCGCTCTGCTCGACCTGCGGGATCCGCGGATGGTCGAGGTTCACGTCGAAGGCCACGACCTTGATGCCGGCATCGACCGCCTTCTGGGCGACGTCCTTGAGCGATTCGGGCAGGCCGTGATCGATCACGATCGCCTTGGCGCCGAGCGCGATGGCCTGCTCGACCTGCTCGCGCTCCTGGGCCGCGTCCTGCTTGCCCGGGAAGATCCGGAGGTCGATGCCGAGCGCCTTGGCCTGCGCCCGCGCCCCGGCCTCGTAGGCCTGGTAGAAATCGCCGACCGACAGGTAGCGGACCAGGGCGACCGTGACGTCGCCGTGATCGAAGGGCGGCGGGGCACCGGCGAGGCCGGCCGCCCAGGCGGCGGTCGAGAGGCCGAGCGCCGCGACGGCGGCGCAGAGACGGAGACGCACGGACATGGCTTGCCTCGCTATCAGGATGCGGCCGGCAGGACGCGGCCGATCTTCCACTGGAACGGCGGCTCGGTGCCGTTGACCGCGAAGTCGCCGACGATCCGATCCTTGAAGATGCGCGGGTTGTGCGAGGCGATCGTGCGGGCGTTGCGCCAGTGCCGATCCAGGGCGTGCCGGCTGCTCGTCGCGGAGGCGCCCAGCGCGTCGAACAGGATCGTGCCGGCATCCAGGACGAGGCCGGTCAGCACGGTCTGCGCCTGGGCGAGCTCGATCTCCGAGGCGATGGTGACCGCCTGCGCTTCGTCCGCCGGCAGGGTCCCGACCCGGGCCTCGTAGGCGCCCTGGACCGCCTCCGCCGCCCGGGCGTTGATCGCCCCCGCCGCGTAGGCCAGCGCGTGCACCCGGCCGACGACCTGGAGCACCTGCGGGTCGGCGCTGGGCCGCGCGCCGGCGGCGTGAGAATAGGTCCGATCCCGCGTGCGCACCGCCCGGGTCACTTCGTCGGCCGCCGCCCGGGCGATCCCAGTGAGCGTCGCGAGATGCACCGCCTGGAAGAACGCCGTGCCGTAGGCGAAGCGGACCTCCGTGGGCAGCGGCTCGCCGATGGCGGGCACGTCCGCGAACGTGGCGGTGCCGCTCGCGGTCAGCCGCTGGCCGAACCCGTCCCAATCGTCGAGGATCGCGACACCGGGCGCCCGTGCCGACACCACCACCGAGGTCTCCTCCCCGGCCTCGCCGGTGCCGACCACGTCGATCCAGTCGGCGAAGAGCGAGCCGGTGGTGTAGTACTTTCGCCCCGTGAGTCCCCAGCCGTCGCCGCGCCGGTGAATGCGGGTCTCGAACGCGCCGACCAATGCGGTCCCGGTCTCCGACCAGGCGCCCCCGAACAGGTCGCCGCCCGCGAGGCGCTCGATCCAGCGTGCCCGGCGCGCATCGTGGGGAGCGCTGACGGTGTCCTCCGCGAAGCCGAAATGGTTGCGCAGGGCCTGAGGCAGGTTGGAATCGGCCTGCGCCAGCTCGGCGAGGAGGCCGAACAGGTCCGGCAGGCTCGCGCCGAAGCCGCCCTCCGCCTCCGGCACCCGCAGGGCGCCGAACCGTGCCGCGCGCAGCCAGCCCACGGCCTCGTCGGGCAAGCGCCGCTCCCGCTCGCGCGCGACGGCTCCCTCGCGGATCCGGGCGAAGATCGGCCGGAACCGGGCCGCCAGGCGCTCGTAATGCGGGCTCGGCGGAGAGCCCCAGGCGGAGCGCTCGGGGGGCCAGGGCGCGGCATCGGTTTGGCTCATCGGGTCGGTCTCGTCCGGGCGAGGATTGAAGATCAGTGCCGCGTCGGCGCGTCTGCGGCGCCGAGATACAGCGCGGCGAGACGGCCGCTGGCGGCGAGTTCGGCGGAGGGGCCCGAGGCGACCACGCGCCCGCTCTCCAGCACGATGGCGCGGTCGGCATGGTCGAGCACGAGGTTCGCGCTCTGCTCGGCGATCAGGACGCTCAGGCCCTCCTCGCGGTTGAGGCGGGCGATGATCGCGAAGATCTCGGCGACGATGATCGGGGCGAGGCCCATCGAGGGCTCGTCGAGGAGGAGCAGGGTCGGCCGGGTCATCAGCGCGCGGCCGATGGCGACCATCTGCTGCTCGCCGCCGGAGGTCAGGCCGGCGCGGGCGCCGCGGCGCTCTTTCAGGCGCGGGAACCAGCCGTAGACCCGCTCGAGATCCTCGGCGAGCTGCCGCCGGCTCGGACGGCGCAGATACCCGCCGGTGAGCAGGTTCTCCTCCACGGTGAGCTGCCCGAAGACGTGCCGGCCCTCCAGGACCTGGACGATGCCGCGCGCCACGAGATCGGCCGGATCGAGCCGCCGGGTCTCCTCGCCCTGCCATCGGATCGTGCCGCCGCGCAGGGCGCCCCGCTGAGCGCCCAGCAGGTTCGAGATCGCCCGCAGGGTCGTGGTCTTGCCGGCGCCGTTCGGGCCGACCAGCGCCACGATCTCACCCCGGGCGACGCTCAGGGACACGTCGTGGAGGGCCAGGATCGAGGCCCCGTAGACGGCCTCGATCGCCTCCACGTCGAGGAAGGGCGGCCGCACCGGGCCGGCCTCGACAGCCCGGGTCACCGGGCCGCCGCCTCGGCGGAATCCGCGGAGCGGGGCGTGATGCCCTTCTCCTTGGCGTAGGCCGCGGCGCGCTCGTAGATCAGCGGCAGGAGCAGCTCGCGGTCGGACTTGACCCAGCCGTTGCTGACGATGGTCCACTTGGCGCCGTCCCATTGCAGGACCTTGCCGGCGCCGCCGCCCTCGTGGTCCTTGATCGAGAGACGCAGGGGCTGGACGAGCCCCTCGGCGCCGATCGCCCGCAGGCGGTCCTCATCGAGAACGAGGTGCTCCAGGCCCCATTGGCCCTCCGCGCCGGTGATCGGCCGGTTGCCGAAGCGTGCCTGCGCCGTGCGGATCGCCTCGACCGAAATGATCGCCTCGATCAGTCCGGAATGTAATAGACCGAACCGAAGCTCTTGAGGTCCTTCAGGTCGCTCTTGCCCTTGTCGACGATCGCGGCCTTGATCTTCTTGAGGATCTCGAAATCCTGGCTGGCCGGGAACGGCGTGATCGCCAGATAGCCCTTGCCCACGCTGCCCGCCGGTCGCACGTCCTCCTCCGAGCCCGACCAGATGCCGCCGATAATGTGATCGACCGGGAAGCCGGTCTTGGCCGCGGTCTTGATCGCGACGGGCGTCATCACCCCCCAGCCGCGCAGGAACACCCAGTCGGGCTTGATCTGCCGGATTCGCGCCCATTGCGCCGACTGGTCGTTGCCGGGATGCGGCACCGGGATCTGGATATCCTCGAAGCCGTAGGTCTTGGCGAGCAGGGCGAGCGGGGTCTGGGTCTCCTTGCCGTAGGGGCTGTCGTGATAGACGGTCGCGATCTTGAGGCCCTTCAGCTTGTCCTTCCCGCCGACCTGCTCGGCGATGTAGTTGATCGCCGAGGACGCCTCGCTCCAGAAGCTGAACAGGACCGTGAAGCTGTAGGGAAAGACCCGGCCGTCGATCGCCTCGGTACGGCCGTAGCCGGTGGTGACGAGCGGGATCTTGTCGGCGACCGATTTCTCGGTGAGCGCCTTCGAGATCGGGTCGCCGTGCGGCAGGAAGATCGGCACCGGCGAACCGTCCTTGCCGCCCTTCATCCGCTCGTAGCACTCGACACCCTTCTCGACCGCCCACTCGGTCTCGCACTCGTCCCAGACCAGCTTCACGCCGTTGATGCCGCCCTCGACCTCGTTGATGTAGCGGAAGTAATCGATGACGCCGGCCCAGCTCGGAATGCCCGACGAGGCGTAGGCGCCGACCCGGAAGGTCGCCAGCGGGAAGTATTGCTTGGCCGGCTCTGCGATGGCGGTGGAGGCGGCGCAGAGGCTCGCCGCGAGGGCGGTGGCGCGCAGGGCGCGGACGAGGCGTGACATCCTGGGTCTCCGAGAGAAAGCGGTCAGCGGACGAGGCGCCGCCAGAGGCGGCCGATGAGCGCGACGAGGCCGTTGGGCTCCTTGATCAGGAAGCCGATGATCAGCGCGCCGAAGATCACCCGCTGGATGTTCGAGACCTGCCCGCCGTCGAGCCCGGCCCCGAGCACGGCTTCCGAGAGACGCGTCAGCAGGATCGGGGTCAGGACGATGAAGGCCGAGCCGATGAAGCTGCCGGCGAGGCTGCCCAGCCCCCCGATGATGATGATGAACATCGCCTGGAAGGACCGATCGAGATCGAAGCTGCGGGCATCGACCGTGCCGAGATAGGCGAAGGCCCAGAGCGCCCCGGCGACGCCGCACACCGCGGCGCCCGCGAAGAACGCCGAGAGCTTGGCCCGCGCCACCGGCACGCCGATCACCGCGGCCGCGGTCTCCCCGTCGCGCACCGCCCGCCAGTTCCGACCCGTCTGGCTGCGCACGAGCCGCCAGGCGATCGCCGTCACGACCGCGACGCTCGACAGCGTCAGGGCGTAGCGGCCGGCCGGGCTCGACAGGTCGCGGCCGAGGATTGCGAGGCGCGGTGCGGAGATCGAACTGGAGGAGGCGTAGTTCGAGAACCAGCCGACCTGATTGAAGGTCCACTCGATCAGGAACTGCCCGGCGAGCGTCGGCGCGATGAGGTAGAAGCCCTTGATGCGCAGGCTCGGCAGCCCGACCACGAGGCCCGCGAGGCCGGCGATCAGGCCGCCCAGGGCGAGGCTGGCCGGCAGCGGCAGGCCGGGAAGGCGCAGCAGCAGGTTGTAGGTGGCGTAGGCGCCGACGGCCATGAAGGCGCCGGTGCCCAGGGAGGCCTGGCCCGCGTAGCCCATGGTCAGGTTCAGGCCGAGACCGGCGAGCGCCATGATCAGGAACGGGATCAGGATCGCGTTGTACCAATAGTCGGTGGCCACCAGGGGGATGCCCCCGAAGGCCAGCGCCAGCAGGAGGGCGAGCCCGACCGACCGGAGGGGCAGGGCGGGCAGTGCCAGCCGCCGGCCCGGTACGAGGCTGGCCGAGGAGGATGCGGACGACACGGGTCAAACCCTCTCGATGGCGCGCTCGCCGAACAGACCCGCCGGGCGGACCAGCAGGAAGGCGACGGCGAGCAGGTAGGCGAACCAGGTGGAGACCGAGCCGCCGAGCAGCGGCCCGAGATAGATCTCGGCGATTGCGTCAGCCGCGCCGACGATGAGGCCGCCGACGATGGCCCCGGCGATCGAGGTGAAGCCGCCGATGATCAGCACCGGCAGCGCCTTCAGCACCACGAAGGTCAGCGAGAACTGCACGCCCTGGCGCGCGCCCCACAGCAGCCCCGCCACCAGCGCCACGAAGCCAGCCACCGCCCAGACCGCGGCCCAGAGGACCGGCAGCCGGATGCCGATGGACAGGGCCGCCTGCGGATCGTCCGCCACCGCCCGCAAGGCCACGCCGATCCGCGTGCGCTCGAAGAACAGCGACAGGGCGATCACCAGGGCTCCGGCGCTCGCCGCGGCGACGAGGTCGAAGCGGCTGAGCTGGATCGGGCCGAGCGCGACGGGCAGATCGGGGATGCCGAGGTCGAGTTCGTGGACGCTCGCGCCCATCAGGAGCTGCGCAATGCCCTCGATCACGTAGGACAGGCCGAGCGTCGCCATGAACAGCGTCACCTGCGACCGGTTGACGAGGGGGCGCAGCACGACCCGCTCGACCGCCACCGCCAGGGTCACCATGATCGCCAGCGTCACCAGGCCGGCGAGCCAGAAGGGCAGCTCCCGCTCCGTCAGGGTGACGAAGGTCAGCGCGGCGCAGAGCACCATCGCCCCCTGCGCGTAGTTGAACACCCCCGAGGCCTTGTAGATCAGCACGAAACCGATCGCCACGAGAGCGTACATCACGCCGGCGAGCAGGCCGCCCGCGAGCGTCTCCAGGAAGAAGCTCATGCGGCGGCCCTCAATGCGGCTTGCCGAGATAGGCCGCGATCACGACCGGGTCGTTGCGCACGGCCTCCGGCGGCCCGTCGCCGACCTTGCGCCCGTAATCGAGCACCACGACGTGGTCGGATAGGCTCATCACCACGCCGATGTCGTGCTCGATGAGCACGACCGTGAGGCCGAATGTGTCCCGGGCCGCCTCGATGAAGCCGCCCATCGCGCGCTTCTCCTCGCCGTTCATGCCGGCCATCGGCTCGTCCAGCAGCAGGAGCTTCGGGCGTGCCGCCAGTGCCCGGGCGCGGTCGACCCGCTTCTGGATGCCGTAGGGCAGCGTCGCCACGATGCGGTCCCGATAGGAGGCGAGGTCGAGGAAAGCGAGGATCTCCTCGGCGGCCTGAAGAAAGCAGCGCGTCTCGGCGGCGTCGCGAGGCAACCCGAAGGCGTGCTCGACCAGCGTCGTCCGGCTGTGGCGCGCGAGGCCCGCCAGCACGTTGTCGAGGACGGAGAGCGGCCCGAACAAAGCTGCGTGCTGGAAGGTGCGGCCGATGCCGCGCCTCGCCGCCAAGCCAGGGCGGATGCGGCCGAAGCGCTCGCCCTCGAAGGTGACGCTACCGGACTCCGCCCGGTAAACCCCGTTGAGGATGTTGAGCAGCGAACTTTTGCCGGCTCCGTTCGGGCCGATCAGCGCGCAGATCTCGCCGCGTCGGACCGCGAAGCTCAAGCCGTTGATCGCCTTGATGCCCTTGAACGCCAGCGAGACATCGGTGAGTTCGAGGATCGTGTCGGACAAGGCCGGCCTCACTCGGCCGCAGCGGCGGGGCGAAGCGCCGCCTCGCGGGCCTTCACGGCCTCGATGTCGCGAAACCCGTGGGCCGGATGCGTCTCCGGCAGGTACGGCCCGCGGCCGAACAGTTTTTCGCGCAACGTTCCGGGGCGGTAGGCCTTCGGGTAGGCGCCGCGCTTCTGGAGCTCGGGCACCAGCAGGTTGACCGCATCCTCGAAACTCTCGGGCGTCACCGCGTAGGCGAGGTTGAAGCCGTCGACATCGGTCTCCGCGACCCATTCCTGCAGGATGTCGGCGACGGTCGCGGGCGAGCCGACGAAGACCGGGCCGACGCCGCCGATGCCGCCCCACCGGGCGAGCTCGGCGATCGACCAGGGGTTCTCCGCGGACGAGAAATGCTCGACCATCGACACGATGGCGTTGGTTTCGACCTTCTTGACCAGATCGGTCGGCGCGTACTGGCCGAAATCGATGCCGCTCCAGCCCGACATGAACACCAGCGCGCCGTCGTAGGACGCGTAGGACCGGTACTCCTCGAATTTCTTCTGCGCGGCCGCGTCGGTCTCGGCGACGATCACGGTGGTGAGGTTATAGATCAGCACGTCCCGGGGCGAGCGCCCGGCGGCCCGGGCCTGCGCGCGCACATCGGCGACATAGGCCTTCAGCATCGGCTTCAGGGGCGCGGCCACGAACACGCATTCGGCGTGATGCCCCGCGAACGCCTTGCCGGGCCCCGAGGCGCCGGCCTGGTAGAGCACCGGCGTGCGCTGCGGCGAGGGCTCGCAGAGATGGTAGCCCGGCACCGTGAAATGGCGGCCGCGATGCCCGATCTCGTGGACCTTGGACGGGTCGGTGAAGATCCGCCGCTCCCGATCCCGCAGGACCGCGCCCTCTTCCCAGCTGCCCTCGAACAGCTTGTAGAGCACCTCGACATATTCCGCCGCGACTTCGTAGCGGTTGTCGTGGCGCTTCAGGCCGTCCTGGCCGACATTCTTCGCGCCGCTCTCGAGATACGAGGTGACGATGTTCCAGCCGACCCGCCCCTTGGTGTGATGGTCGGCCGTCGAGAGCCGGCGGGCGAAGGTGTAGGGGTGCTCGAACGAGGTCGAGGCGGTGATGCCGATGCCGAGGTGCTCGGTCGCCAGCGCGATCGGGGCGGCGAGCTGGAGCGGATCGTTGACCGGGATCTGCGCCGCCTGATGCAGGGCGTGCCAGTTCGAGCCCTTGTAGACGTCGTAATAGCCGACCACGTCGGCGATGAAGATCCCGTCGAAGATGCCCCGTTCGAGGGTCCGGGCCAGATCCTGCCAGTATTCCAGGTCCTTGTACTGCCAGGAGCGGTCCCGCGGATGCGCCCACAGCCCCGGCGACTGGTGGCCGACGCAGTTCATGTCGAAGGCGTTGAAGCGGATCTGGCGGGTCATGGCTGGCGGGTCATGGAGGGCGTGTGGTCCGGTTCGGGGATCGGCAGCGCGCGGCACCCGCGTGGCGCATCAGACAGGGTAAGACGAGCGACCGACGCGCCGCTGTATCCAGGCAAGAATTAAATCAATGACCCTGCCGAGAAGATGTTTTCTTCTCGGATCATCTATCGATCAGGCATATTGTGAGGGCAAATTCGTCGTTGTGCCGTGGAATGTTTGCGTTGCATCCGCCGAGTCGTCAATGAAACGGCCTGCTTTATTTCGCGAGCGGCGCGAAAGAAGGTTTTCTTATTGTCGCCTGCGGTAGGACGGGGCGCGATCTCCAAGCCGCGGCCGGCTTCGACGCTGCGCTCCTGCGCAAAAGCTCCTCCCGATCAGGCGTGCGGGCGCGGTCCCGCGAAGGCGAAGGCCAGGGTCGAAAAGATCAGCACGCCGGTGCCGACCTGCTGCCAGTAGAAATTCCAGCCGACGAGCAGCAGGCCGTTGGTCACGAAGGCGAACAGCACGACGCCCAGGATCGTGCCGAGAATGTTGGGCCGGCGGTTCCGGCTGAGCGAGGTCCCGATGAAGGCGGCCCCGATGCTGTCGAGCAGGTAGGCGTTGCCGGCATACGGCACGTAGGCGTTCACATGCGCCGAGAGCAGGATGCCGGCGAGCGCCGCAACGGCCGCGCTCGCCACGTAGACCAGCGCCAGGATCCGCCGCACCGGCAGGCCGGAATGGATCGCCACCTCCACTTGGGTCCCAACCGCCAGCACCTCGCGTCCGAAGCGCGTGCGCTCGAGCAGCAGCCACGCGCCGACGCCCAGGATCAGCACCAGCCAGAGCGCGAGCGGCACGCCGAGCACGGCGCCGTGGCCGAGGACGGCCAAGGCCGCCGGGATGCGGTCGGCCGGGACGTAGACCGGGTTGCCGCCATCGGTGGTCAGCTGCTGCAGGCTGTGGCCGATGAACAGCGTGCCGAGGGTCGCCAGGAACGGCGTGATCGACAGCCGGGCGATCAGCAGGGCGTTGAACAGCCCGGTGCCGATCCCGGCGAGCAGGCCGTAGAGGCCGGCCAGGGCGACCGGCTGACCGGCGCCGATCGCCGTGATGAAGGCCAGGCTGCCGAGATCGACGGCGGTCCCGACCGACAGGTCGGTGCCGCCCGCGGCGACGGCGAGCGTCATGGCGATGGCCACGATCGCCGCCAGGGCGACGGTGTTGACCAGCACGCCGGTGACGTTCGCCACCGTGAGGAAGCCCGGCGCCGCGGCGGAGAAGGCCACGAGGACGAGCACCAGCGCGATCGGGATGCCGAACCGCACGATCTCGGCGGTCGGCAGGGCGAGGCGGCGGCGTTCCACCGTGACGAGGCTCATGCGGCGTGTCCCTTCGCCGAGGCCGCCGTCGCCCCCACGACGGCCAGGATCAGCGCCCCCTCGATGCCGTTCACCCAGTAGGTCGAGACGTGCAGGAGCTGGAAGCCGTTGGTCAGGCTGCCGACGAACAGGGCCGCGAGCAGCGTGCCGGTGACGGTCGGGACCAGGCGGCGCGAGAACACCACGCCCAGGAAGGCCGTGGCCACCACGGGCAGCAGCATGTCGGCGGAGCCGCCGGTCGCGCTGTTGAGGAACGCCACGGAGGCGATGCCGGCCAGGCCGCCGGACAGCCCGCTCGCGAGGTAGGCGCCGGCCCGGTAGCGGCCAATCGAGAGGCCGGCGGCGCGGGCGGCCTCCGGATGGGCGCCGACCGCGGAGGCGCGCGGGCCGAGCGGGGTGAGGCGTAAGCTCGCCGCGAAGAAAAACGCCACGGCGAGCAGGAGGTAGCCGAGGACCGGTACGTCCAGCGGCCCGGTGCCGCCGAGCCACTCGATCAGGGGCGAGGCGGCCGGGATGGTGGTGTTCTCGGTGATCACCAGTTCCAGCCCGGCGCAGATGTTCATGGTCGCCAGGGTCGCGAGCAACGGCGGGATGCGCAGGCGCAGGACCGCGACCGCGTTCACGAGGCCGACCGCGAGACCGGTGCCGAGCGCCGCGACCACGCAGGCGGCATCGCCGGCGCCGGCCTGGTTGAGCCCCGCGAACACCGCAGCCGAAAGCCCGAGGGTGCCGGCGAGCGACAGATCGATGCCGCCGGCGACGACATCCGTGCCGCCGGTGATCAGCACCAGCGTCAGCCCGAGGCCCAGGATCCCGAGCACGCTCGATTGCGCCAGGATCAGGCCGAGATTGGCCGTGCCCAGGAACGCCGGCACCCGGGCCGCGAAGACGGCCAGCACCACCAGGACCAACAGGAAACTGCCGGCGCTGCGCAGGCCGGCGAGCCATGCTTTTGGATCAGCCGCCGGATCCGGCAGGGCGATGCTGGGCACGGTCTCAAATCCGCGGTCCGTTGCGCTAGGCGGCACGGCTGGCCTCCGCGCCGGGTCCGGCGCCGGTCAGGGTCGCGTTGAGCAGGCTGTCGGCGGTGGTCCCGGCCGTAGGATGCTCCGACACGATCGCCCCGCGATACAGGACCAGTACGCGGTCGCAGATCCCGAGCAGCTCGTCGAGATCGGTGGAGAGCAGCAGGATGCCGGCCCCGCCCTCGGCCAATCCGGCGATCAGCCGGTAGATCTCGGCCTTGGCGGCGATATCCACCCCGATGGTCGGTTCGTCGAGGATGTAGAGGCCGGCCTCCCGGGCGAGCCATTTGCCGAGCACCACCTTCTGCTGGTTGCCGCCGCTCAGCGTCTGGACCAGGGCCTCGGGGCCGGCTGCCTTGATCTGCAGATCGCCGATCAGGCGCAGCGCCTGGGCGCGCTCCCGGACCCGATCGAGCCAGCCCCGGCGGCTCACCCGGTCGAGGCTCGCCAGAGTCAGGTTCTCGCGGATGCCGAGATCGAGGGCGACCCCGTGGGCGCGGCGGTTCTCCGGCACCAGCGCGAGGCCCCGCCGCACCGCGTCGTGCGGGTTCGCGACGTGTGCGACCCGCCCGTCGACCGTCACCGTGCCGGCCTTGATCGGCGCGAGGCCGAACAGCGCCTGGACGAGTTCCTTCGCGCCCGAGCCGAGCAGGCCGGTGAGGCCCAGCACTTCGCCGCGCCGGAGGACGAAGGACGCGTCGCGCAAGGCCGGCGGCACGCTCACCCCGGCCAGGGCGAGCACGGGCGCGCCGGGCTCGGCGCGATGGCGCGGGAAGAGGTCGCTCACGTCCCGCCCGACCATCAGGCGGGTGAGCGCCGCCGTCGAGGTCCGGCGCGGATCGACCTGAGCGACATCCCGGCCGTTGCGCATCACCGTCACCGCTTCGCAGAGGCGCTCGATCTCGGCGAGGTAGTGCGAGATGTAGAGCGTGGTCAGGCCCTTCGCCTTGAGGCGCGCGATGGCGGCGAACAGGTGCTCCGCCTCGCGCTTGGCGAGCGCCGCCGTCGGCTCGTCGAAGACCACGATCTTGGGCTCAGCCAGCAGCGCCCGGGTGATCTGCACGATCTGCTGCTGCGCGATCGTGAGGTCGCGGATCAGCGCGTTCCGCGGCAGGCGGATCCCGAAGAAGCGCGCGATGGCGGCCTCGGCCCGCTTCTGCAGGCCGCCCGACAGATAGCCGAAGCGCGACCCCGCGCCCTCGCGGCCGAGGAACAGCGCCTCGCCGACCGTGGCGGTGGGCACCAGCAGCCGCTCCTGGTGGATGAACGCGATGCCGAGCTCTTCCACTCGGCCGGGGGTGATCCCGGCGATCGGGGTGCCGTGCAGCGCGATCGTCCCGGCTTCGGGCGTCACCAGCCCGGCCAGGACCTTGATGAGCGTCGACTTGCCGGCCCCGTTCTGGCCGATCAGCCCGTGGATGGTCCCCGGCGCGACGGTCAGCGCGGCGCCGTCGAGGGCGCGGGTCGGCCCGAAGGTCACGACCAGATCGCGCATCGCGAGGGCCGGCGGCGGATCGGGCGGCAGCGTCCGGGTCGGATCGGCGGCGGCCATGTCAGGCCTGGCCGAGCTGCCGCTGGACCTCGGCGGCGTTCGCCTTGTTGGCGATGATCGCCGGCAGGAACGTCTGGGACGGCAGGCTCCTGTCGCCGTTGAGATAGCGCGCGACGTTGAGCACGGCGGTCCGGCCGATCGCGGCGGGCTGCTGCGCCGCCACGGCACCCGCAGGCGCGTTCGGATCCTTGACCAGCGCCAGGACCTCCGGCGTCCCGTCGACGCCGTAAGTGCGGATCTCGGTGCGGCCGGCGGCGATCAGCGCCTGCGTGGCGCCGAGCTGCGGGATGTCCCAGGCCGACCAGATCGCCGCGATCGAGCCTTTTTCGGGATACTTGCTGAGCAGCGCGGTGATCTGCCCATAGGCGTCCTGCACCGTGTTCGGGATCACGTCCCGCAGCTCCGGCTGGACGATGCTGGCCTCCGGATAATACTTCAGGACGGTCTTGAGCTGCGTGTAGCGGATCTCGCAGACCGGGACGCCGGCGAAACCGTTGAACACGACGATCTTGCCCCGGCCGTTGATGTCCGAGACGAGCTGCAGCGCCAGTTGCGCACCGAGCGAGAAATTGTCCGAGGTCGCCGTGTTGATCACGTTGGCCGAGGGCAGGTCCACGGAGAAGACCGGGATCCCGGCCTGGCGCAGCTTCTTCAGCCACGGGTCGACCACCGTCAGGGTGCCGAGCGTCTGGATGACGGCATCGGGCTTCTGGGTCGCCAGGGTCTGCAACTGGCTGACCAGGGCCTTGTCGCTGCGCCCGGCATCGAGGCCGATCGGGGTGCCGCCGAGCTCCTTCACGGTCTCGACCTGCGCCTGATAGGCCTTGAGGTCGAAGAAGTGATCCGTCCCGGCGACGCTGATCGCGATGGTCTTGCCCTTCAGCGACAGCTTTTCGTCGGCTCCGGCGGCCGGCGCGGCCTCGCCGGCCCGGGCCACGCCCTGGACCAGGGACGCGGCGCCCAGGGCCGCGCCCATCTGCATCAGGGCGCGTCGTGACGGATGCGCGCGCGTCTCGGGCATGGCTCTCAAAATTCCGGCAGGGTGGTCGGGCGATCGTGGCGCATCAAGATCGTTCCGAACTGGCCGGATGATCAATCGGGTTTCTTCGCGCGTTTCTGGAACAAAATTCTCACCCGATCCGATCGTGCAAGACAAAATCACTTCGGCTCAGGACCAGATTGTATGTCTATCGGAAGAGCACATCTTCCAGGAAACACAAGACGCGCCACCTCTCGCTTGACTTGCACGGACGTTTGCTTTCGCTTGCGCCCCGTTGCGCGGTTCGCCTGCCGGCTCGGCCCGGATTGAACGCCCCCGCGACTGCCCGAATCCGTCCCGAGACCCCGCCATGCCGATCGCCGCGCCGATACCGCCCTTCGCGCTTCATCCGCAGGCGCACCGCATCGCCTCCGAGGCCGAGGCGGTGCGGATCGCGCGCGATCTGGCTGCCGATTTCGCCACCGGCGCCGCCGAGCGGGACCGCGACCGGCGCCTGCCGGTGGCGGAGCTCGACCGGTTCTCGGGCTCCGGCCTGTGGGGCATCACGGTGCCCGCGGCCTATGGCGGCCTGGGCGCGAGCTTCGTCACGGTGGGGGAGGTGATCGCCCTCGTCTCGGCCGCCGATCCATCCCTGGGCCAGCTTCCGCAGAACCATCTCGCGGCGCTCGACGTGATCCGGGTCACGGCCTCCGAGGCGCAGAAGCGGCTCTGGTTCGACCGGGCGCTGCGCGGCTATCGGCTGGGCAACGCCTTCTCGGAGCACAACAGCCGCCATGTCGGCGCCTTCGAGACGACCCTGCGCCGCGACGGCGAGCACTTCGTGGTCGAGGGCGACAAGTTCTACGCCACCGGCGCGCTGTTTGCGCATTACATCCACATCGGCGCGGTCGATCCGGAGGGCCGGGTCCACCTCGCCATCGCGGACCGCGACGCGCCCGGCCTCACGATCACCGACAGCTGGTCCGGGTTCGGCCAGCGCACCACGGCGAGCGGCGACGTCACCCTGCGCGGCGTGCGCGTGGGACCCGAGGCCGTGATCCCGGCCTGGCGGGGCGGCGAGGCGCCGTCGTCGAACGGGGCGGTCTCGCAGTTCATCCAGGCGGCGGTCGATCTCGGCATCGCGCGCGGCGCCCGCGACGAGACGATCCGCTTCGTCCGGACGCGCGCCCGGCCGTGGATCGACAGCGGCCGCGAGCGGGCCACGGAGGATGTCCTGACCATCCACCAGATCGGCGACCTCACCGTGAGGCTGCGCGCGGCCGAGGCCATGCTGGCCCGGGCCGGCCGCGCGATCGACGCCATCCTGGACGCGCCGACCGACGCCGCGGTCACGGAGACGGCAATCGCGGTGGCCGAGGCCAAGGTGCTGACCACGGAGATCGCGCTGCTCGCCGCCGACAAGCTCCACGAACTGTCCGGCACGCGCTCGGTTCTGGCGGCGGACAACCTCGACCGGCACTGGCGCAACGCCCGCACGCACACGCTGCACGACCCGGTCCGCTGGAAGTATTTCCACATCGGCAACCACGCCCTGAACGGCACCGCGCCGCCGCGGCACGCCTGGAGCTGAGGGGCTGCGCGGGAACGGTTTTGCCAGCGCGTGCCGGCGTCCCAGGGTTGCGTCGATCCGGAATACAGGGCCCGGCGGAGGGACGATCCGCCGGCCCCGAGTCTGCCCGATACGCTCGCGATGATGGCGCAGGACGATCAAGACTGACGAATATCCAAATCTCACCCCCATCCTTCGAGGCCTCCGCTACGCTTCGGTACCTCAGGATGAGGGCTTGGGTGGGAGCGGCCAAGCGTCGAAACCGGAAGCTGCGGAAGCACGCGCGCACGCTGCCCCTGCGGCGTCGCGGCCCGTCCCTTGCCTGGCTGGACATGATAGCGAAACAGGCTTGGCGTCCGGTACGCCGGCACGCGATGCGAACAGGCTGGCCTTGCGCCGGCTGGCGGAGACCGCATGGGCCTCGTCCTCTACGCTCTCAAGTTCCGGATCACGACCTACGTGCTGGCCGTGCTGATGATGCTCGGCGGCGTCGGCGCGATCATCGTCACGCCCAAGGACGTGCTGCCGGTCGTCGACATCCCGGTCGTGGTCGTGGTCTGGACCTATACCGGCCTGTCCACGCCGGAAATGGAACAGCGCATCACGACCTATGCCGAGTACGGCATCTCCAACAACGTCAACAACATCCGCCGCATGGAGTCGACCACGCTCCAGGGCACGGCGGTGCAGCGGATCTACTTCGATCCCGCGGTCAGCATCGATCTGGCCATCGCCCAGGTGGTGTCCTCGACCAACTCGATCCGCGCGGCGATGCCGGCCGGCACCCAGCCGCCGATCATCGTGCGCTACTCGGCCTCCTCGGTCCCGGTGATCCAGCTGGCCCTGACCTCGGCCAAGGACAGCCTGAACCAGGTCTACGACTACGCTCAGTATCGCATCCGACAGACCCTGGCGCAGGTGCCGGGCTCGACCCTGCCGGCCCCGTTCGGCGGCGCGCCCCGGCAGATCATGGTCGATCTCGACCTCAACGCCCTCCAGGCGCTGGGCCTGACGCCGCTGGACGTCACCAACGCCATGACGGCCCAGAACCTCACGGTGCCGTCGGGGCTGGCCAAGATCGGCGAGCAGCAATACCCGATCCAGCTCAACGCCACGCCGCCCTCGATCGAGACCCTCAACCTCGCGCCGATCAAGGTGGTGGCCGGCCAGCCGGTGCTGATGCGCGACGTCGCCTATGTCCGCGACGGCGGGCCGCCGCAGATCAACGTGGTCCGGGCCGATGGCGGCCAGGCCGTGCTGATGCAGGTGATCAAGAACGGCACCGCCTCGACGCTGAACGTCGTCAACAACGTCAAGGCGGCGATGCCGACGATCCGGGCCGCCGCCCCCGAGGGGCTGACGATCAAGCCGCTGTTCGACCAGTCGGTGTTCGTCTCGAACGCCATCGAGGGCGTGCTGCACGAGGCCGCCATCGCGGCGGCGCTCACGGGGCTGGCGATCCTGCTGTTCCTGGGCTCGTGGCGCTCGACCCTCATCGTGCTGATCTCGATCCCGCTCTGCGTGATGACCTCGCTCGCCGTGCTGGCGGCGCTGGGCGAGACCATCAACGTGATGACGCTGGGCGGCCTCGCGCTCGCGGTCGGCATCCTGGTGGACGACGCCACGGTGGCGATCGAGAACACCTACCGGCTGTTCGAGGAGGGCGAGGAGTTCCGCGAGAGCGTGGTCCACGGCGCCGCCGGCATCGCCAAGCCGGCTTTGATCTCGACCCTGTCGATCTGCGCGGCCTTCACGGCGGTGTTCGCGCTCACCGACACGCCCAAATACCTGTTCACCCCGCAGGCGCTCGCGGTCGTGTTCGCGATGCTGACCTCCTACCTGCTGTCGCGCACCCTGGTGCCGCTCATGATCGACGTGATCGTGGCGCCCGAATACCGGCAGAAGCACGCCAAGGACCGGGACGGGCGCGATCCGCCCCGCCGGGGCCGCATCGCCCGGGCCTTCGGCTTCGTCTCCGCGCCGCTGTTCCGCCTCGCCGGGCGCGCCCACGGGGCGTTCGAGCGCGGCTTCACCCGGTTCCACCGGGGCTATATCGGCCTGCTCCACGCGGTGCTGGGCCATCGGATCGTCACCCTGGGCGTCGTGGGCTTCGTCCTCGGGATGACCGGATTGCTGTTCGTCTTCGTCGGCGAGGATTACTTCCCGCAGATCGAGTCGAGCCAGATGACCATGCACCTGCGCACGCGCACGGGCATGCGCATCGAGACCACCCAGCAGGTCTTCGCCGCGGTCGAGGACACGGTCCGCGAGGTGATCCCGCCGGCCGAGATCGAGCAGATCCTCGACAATATCGGCCTGCCCTCAACCAACTACAACTTCGCGTTCTCGGACGGCTCGTTCGTCTCCTACAACGACGGCCAGATGCTGATCAGCCTCAAGGAGGGCCACGGCTCGGTCGCCGGCTACACGAAGCGCCTGCGGGAGGTGCTGATGAAGCGTTTCCCCGACCTGACCGTCTATTTCCAGCCGGCCGACATGATCACCCAGATCCTGAATTTCGGCGTCATTACGCCGATCGACGTGCAGGTCTCAGGCCGGCACAAGGAGAAGGACCTGGAGGTCGCCCAGCGCATCGTCCAGCGGCTCAAGCACACCAAGGGCCTGGTCGACGTCCACCTGCAGCAGATCGTCAACGAGCCGCAATTCTACGTCGACGTCGACCGGCGGCTTGCCTCCGAGCAGGGGCTCACCGAGCAGCAGGTGGCGCAGAACATGAACATCTCGCTGTCCGGCAGCTACCAGGTGACGCCGAACTTCTGGCCCGACCCCAAGACCGGCATCCCCTACCAGCTCTGGGTGCAGACGCCGGAATACCGCAACGCCTCGCTCGCCGACCTGCGCAACACGCCGATGTTCGTGCGCGCGGCCGCAACCTCCGGCACCGGCCCCGGCGTGCTGACCCTGCTGTCGAGCCTCGCCGAGCTGCGCCGGGTGCCGACCCAGACGGTGATCAACCACGTCAACATCCAGCCGACCTTCGACATCTTCGCCTCGGTCCAGGACCGCGACCTCGGCTCGGTCGCCCGCGACATCGACGCGATCGTGCAGGACGAGCAGAAGAACCTGGAGGCGCCCGACAAGATCACGGTGCGCGGCCAGATCGAGAACATGCGCTCGGCCTTCTTCCGCCTGGAGATCGGGCTCGGCATCGCGCTGATCGCCGTCTACCTGCTGATGGCGGTGAACTACCAGAGCTGGGGCGACCCGTTCGTGGTGATCGCCGCCCTGCCGATGGCGTTCTGCGGCATCACCTTCGCGCTGTTCATCACCGGGACCGCCTTCTCGATCCCGTCGATCTTCGGGGCGATCATGTCGGTGGGCATCGCCTCGGCGAACTCGATCCTGCTCGTCACCTTCGCCAAGGAGCACCGGGAGGAAACCGGCTGCGGCGCCCTGGAGGCGGCGATCACCGCCGGCGAGACCCGCCTGCGGCCGGTTCTGATGACCGCCTCGGCGATGTTCTTCGGGCTGATCCCGATGGCGCTCGGCACCGGCGAGGGCGGCGAGCAGAACGCCGCGCTCGCCCGCGCCGTGATGGGCGGCATCGCCTTCGCCACCCCGGCGACCCTGCTGCTCGTGCCGTTCCTCTACGTGCTGCTGCGGAGTGGGCCCGCGCAGCCGGTGCAGGATTATCTGGGGGCGGAGGGCGAGGCGGCGGCAGCGTGAGGGTTATGTCCTCCCCCGCAACTTCGTCTTGAGGTGTGAGCGCAGCGAGCCTCGAAGGAGCCCTCCAGCCGGCTGCGCGATCCCTGGAGGCCTCCTTCGAGGCTCGCTGCGCTTCGTCGCCTCAGGATGAGTGGAGCGTTCGGGATATCCGTCGGGTCGATCGCAGCTTCCCCGTCTCCGCGATCGCGATGACGGGGAGGCGCCGGGGCGCCGCCGCTCACCCCTCCTTAAAACCATATTCCGGCGTGTCGTCGTCGTTGCCGTAATACTTGTACGGCAGGAACTTGCCCGACATGGTCAGCTTCACCCGGTCGCCCTTGTTGTTGGCCTCCCGGGCCATCTCCATGTTGAAGTCGATCGCCGACATGATGCCGTCGCCGAACTCCTCCTGGATCAGCTCCTTGAAGGTCGTGCCGTAGACCATCACCAGCTCGTAGAACCGGTAGATCAGCGGGTCGGTGGGCGGCATCGCCGGGATCGAGC